>NZ_PSUG01000010.1:0-82552 GCF_002931755.1 Rathayibacter sp. AY2B3
GGCTGGGTGCCCTATCCGTTCCTGGATCCCGCGACCGGGTACGGGCAGGTGTCGGTGTTCGTCGTCGGGATCGCGGTCGCGTTCCTCGCGTCGGTCCTGACGCTAGGGGAGCGGAGCCCCGGATGACCCCGAACGGGTGACCCCAGAACGGGCCGGTTGTCGGCGGAGCGGGAGAGTCCCGGGTCCGCCGACCGGCGGCCCAGTGTCCGCTCACTCCACCCGTCGTCTCAGCGGCCGGCCACCGGCACGATCCGCAGCCGGCTCATCGCCCAGACCAGTGCCCCCGACGCGAGGAACGCGACCGCGATCCCGACGACGAACACCGACACCTGCCCGTACCCGGTCGCGGGATCCAGGAACGGATAGGGCACCCAGCCGTCCGTCGCTCCGCGGACCAGCACCACGACGAGCCAGACGATCGGGTAGACCACGACCAGCCAGAGCCGCCGCCACGGCAGAGGCGGGCGATCGGCGAGCAGCAGCCAGTCGAGCAGGCCGTAGATCGGGAACAGCACGTGCATGACGGTGTTGGCCCACGGCAGCGCCACTCCGCCCGCGACCTCGGTGAGGAGGGTGTTGTAGACGAGGCCGACGACGATGATGCAGCCGGTGAAGGCTCCGCGCGCCAGGACGAGTCCGCCCGGAACCGGACGGCGCCGGAGGGCGAGCACGGCGGTGACGGCCAGCAGGACGGCGAGCACGATGTTGCTCTGGATCGTGAAGAAGCCGAAGAAGTTGAACGGGTTCAGCGGCGTGCGCGAGGCGGTGTCGACGGCCGTCGCGATCACGGCGACGAGGACCGCGGCGGCGACGAGGAGGCGCAGGAGCGCGACCGGCACGCGGGCCGAGTCCGCCCAGGAGGAGGGGGAGGGCGGCGTCATCGCTCGAGCGTAGCGCTGGAGCGCCTAGCCTGTCCCCGTGCTCACGATCGGCGTCGACCTCGCAGCGGAGCCGGTGCGGACCGCTCTCGCCGCCCTCGAGTTCTCCGGAGGGCGGGCCGTCGTCCGCTCGCTCGCCCTCGGCGCCGAGGACGCGACGATCGTCGAGGCGTCACGGGAGGCGGCGGTCATCGGGATCGACTGCGCGTTCGGCTGGCCGGTGGAGTTCGCGGCGTTCGTCTCGGCCCACACCCGGCGGGAGGTCTCGCCGCGCACGCTCGCGGGCCGCGACTGGCGGCGCCGCCTCGCCTACCGCGAGACGGACCGTGTCGCGAAGGAGGTCACCGGGCGCTGGCCGCTCAGCGTGTCGACCGACAGGCTCGGGATGACGGCCATGCGCTGCGCGGAGCTGCTGGACGCCTTCGCCGCGAGCGGGGAGGACGTCGACCGCTCCGGACGCGGACGGCTCGTCGAGGCGTATCCGGCGGCGGCGCTGCGGCTCTGGGGAGTCGACACCACGGGGTACAAGACACGACCGGAGGCCGTGGCGCTCGCCGTGGAGTCGCTGCTCCGCGCAGCGCCGTGGCTCGACGTCCCCGCGCCCGCGCTCGCACTGATGCGCCGCTCGGACGATGCGTTCGACGCCGTCGTCGCGGCTCTCAACGCTCGCGCCCACGCGCTGGGCGCGACTCTGCCGGTGCCCCCCGAACTGCAGGAGGCGGCGGAGGCCGAGGGGTGGATCGCGGTCCCGACCGGATCGCTCGCGGAGCTCGCGAGCTGATCGGAGCCGTCTCGACGGGCGCGCTCAGGCGGGGATCTTCGCCCCCAGCAGGCCGGCGGCGACCTCGGCGGCCCGCTCGGCCTCCTCGACGGTCGAGAAGGGCCCGGTGGGGACGAGGGAGGGCGCGGTGGTCAGTCGGGCGTCGATCTCGAGTCGGAACCGGGGCAGCTCCGCCCCGGGAACGACGACGATCCTGACTCCGTTCCGGCTCCATCGCGCGGGTTGGATAGAAGAAATCTGTGTCATGGTGCTCTCCGCTTTCGCGATCATCCGCACGGGTGGCTGACGCCTCGACCGTGCACGATTCACGCTACGTCCGGTGCCGGTCTCTCCGAACGGGCTTGACCTCTCAGGCTCGTCGGGCGTAGCGGGTCACTGCAGCCGGTCGAGGGTGTCGCTGATCCGCCGCAGGCACTCGATGAGGACCGACACCTGCGCGGCGTCCAGGTCGGCGAGCACCTCGCCCTCGGCGGCGACGAGGTTGCGCATCGCCTCGTCGACCCGCTTCGTGCCCCGCGGGGTGAGCGAGACGATCTTGCTGCGCGAGTCCGCGGCGTTCTGCTCGCGGACCACGAGCCCGCGGGCGCCGAGGCGGTCGACGCGGCTGGCCAGGTTGCCGCTGGACAGCGCGAGGTGCGTGGCGAGGGCCGAGGGCGTCATCCCGGCCTCCCCGCGCTGCCGCAGCAGCGAGAGGAGCTCGAACTCCCACGGGGCGAGATCGCTGACGGCGAAGGACTGCCGCCGCACCTCCTGCACGCGCGGACTGAGGCGGCGGAGGCGGGAGACGACGTCCAGAGGCGCGAAATCGAGGTCGGGCAGGGCCCCGGCCCACGCGTCGATCACCAGATCGACATCGTCGTCTTCGCGCATGCCCCGATTATCCCCGGACGGCGCGGGCGCCGACGACGGGTGGCCCGGGGAGGCGGCCGGGCCTAGCCTGTGCGGACGACGGGCGAGGCGGTCAGGCGCGGGCGGCGCGGACGTAGGCGACGATCGCGTTCGCGTGGCCGTGACCCAGGCCGTGTTCGGTCTTGAGCCAGGTGACGACCTGCATGTGCGGCTCGGAGCGCAGACGCTCGTCGGCGAGGTCGAGCCAGTCCTGGACGGGACGGCCGTAGGTCTTCTCGATGCTCGGGAAGTACGAGGCCGGTCCCTTCGGCTTCGCGCCGTCTGCGGGCGGTTCGGGAGCGAGCACGCGGTCGGTCATGCGGTCACGATAGCGAGCCGCGGTCAGGTCGTGTAGGCCGAGGGGTCGAACCGGCCGAGCTCCTCGCGGAAGGCGAAGGCGAAGTCCGGCCAGAGCAGGGTGAGGCGCCGGTTGTCGTCCAGATACCAGCTCTCGCAGCCGCCGTTGGTCCAGACGGTGTCGGCGCTGAGGGCGTCGAGGCGGGCGACGGAGGCGGCCTCGGCCTCGGCGGTGACCTCGAGCCGGTCGGCGCCGGAGGCCGCGAGGTGGTCGAGCGCGGCGAGCACGTAGTCGATCTGCGTCTCGATCATGTGCACCGCCGAGTTGTGGCCGAGGCTCGCGTTGGGGCCGTTGACGACGAAGAGGCTCGGGAACCCGTGGACCGCGGTCGACTCGTACGCCGCCATGCCGTCGGACCAGCGGTCGGCGAGGAGGACGCCGCCGCGGCCGCGGATGCGCCGGGCGAAGGGCGGCCGTGTGGAGTGGAAGCCGGTCGCGAAGACGAGCACGTCGACCCCGTGCGGGACGCCGTCGTCCCCGAGCGCGGCATCCGCCTCGACGCGCCGGAGCGGACCGGGGACGACGCGGACGTGCGGCTGGGCGAGGGCGGGGTAGTAGTCGTCCGAGAGGAGCACGCGCTTGCAGCCGATCTCGTAGTCCGGAGTCAGCACGGCGCGGAGCGCGGGATCGGGGATCTGCTCCTCGAGGTGGCCGAGCGCCTCAGCCCGCAGCCGGTCGATGGCCTCGGGAACGGCGACGCGGCCGGCGAAGCCGAGCTCGGCGCGCCAGAACAGCTCCTCGCGGAGCCTCGTGAGGGCCCCGGGCGCGCGGGAGAGGGCTCGGCGCTCCTCCGGCGGGTACGGGCGGTTCCGGCGGGGGACGACGTACGGCGCCGAGCGCTGGAAGAGCACCACCTCGGCGGCGCGCTCGGCGAGGTGCGGCACGATCTGCACGGCCGAGGCGCCCGAGCCGACGATGCCCACGCGCTTCCCGTCGAGGTCGACGTCGTCCCGCCAGCGGGCGGAGTGGAAGGCGGGGCCCGTGAACGCGTCCAGGCCCGGGACGGCCGGGAGGCGGGGCTCGGAGAGGCGCCCCGCGCAGACGAGGAGGACGCCGGCGGAGTAGTCGCCCCGGGAGGTGCGCACCCGCCAGCGGTGCGCCTCCTCGTCGAAGACCGCCTCGAGCACCTCGGTCCCCAGCCGGAGCCGGGGCGCGAGGCCCTCCTTCTCGACGACGCGCTCGAGGTAGGCCTGGATCTCGGCCCCGGGGGCGTAGAACGCCGACCAGTCGGCCTCGGGGGCGAAGGAGTAGGAGTAGAGGTGCGAGGGGATGTCGCAGGAGACGCCCGGGTAGACGTTGTCCCGCCAGGTGCCGCCGATCCGCTCGGCGCGCTCCAGCACGACGAACGAGGTGCCGTCACGCCGCTCCAGGCGGACCGCGGCTCCGAGGCCGGCGAACCCGGCGCCGATCACGACGACGTCGACGTCCATCAGACCGTCGTCCTCGCCAGGACGCTGCCCGCCGGGTCGCGGTGCGGGTCGGCGAGGAAGTGCTCGAGGACGGCGAGGAGCTCGGCGGGGCGCTCGGTGAGCACGGCGTGACCGGAGTCGAGGACGGCGTAGCGGGCGTCGTCGATCGCGCCGAGCAGGGCCTCGGCACCCTCGACGCCGACGACGGCATCGGCCGAGCAGCCGACCACGAGGGCGGGCACGCGGCAGTCCGAGGCGGCCGCGGAGGCGTCGGCCCGAGCGGAGGCGGCGAGCATCCCGGCGGCGCCGGCGCTCCACGGGGCGGAGGCGGTGGCCGAGCGGACAGCGAGGAGCCGAGCGGCCTCCTCCTGCGCGTCGGGCGGCAGCATCGGCCAGAGGCGCGCCGTGCGGAGGAGGCGCTCCGTCGGGCGCCGCCATCCGGCCACGAGGGCGAGGGCGCTCACCCGCCGGTCGCCCGCGGCGAGGGCCACAGCGGCTCCGAGAGAGTGGCCGATCAGGACGGCCTCCTCGGCGCCGAGCGCGTCCAGGGAGGCGCGCACCGCGGCGGGGCCGTCCAGCCACGGGTCACCGAGGTCGGCGAGCTCGAGCGCGGCGACGCGGTGGCGCCGCGCCAGCATCGGCATCAGCAGCCCGGTGTCGCTCCGCGCGCCCCGGCCGACGCCGGTCAGCAGCAGCACGGCGCGCGGGCTCTCGGCACCCGCGGTCAGCAGCCTCACGGCGGCGCCGTCCGACTCGATCCGCTCCTCACGGACCAGCTCCGCCTGACGCCGCAGGTACTCCGAGCGGGTCATGACGCCCGGCGGGTCCCGCGGACCGGGAGGCGCATCCGCTGCGGAGTCGCCTCTGCGACGGGCTCCACCCGCAGCGCCCGCTCCGGTGCGACCACGCCGTAGGTCGTGGTGCGCTGGCGCCAGCCGCGGCCGATCTCGCCGCTCAGCCGGGCGACGGTCGCGATGTCGAGCGAGCGGTAGGCCTCTGCTCCCGCCTCGGGGCGGAGGGCGCCGTCGAGCAGCAGGCCGCCGAGGTCGTCCGCCCCGCCGCGGAGGAGGACCTGCGCCGCGTGCAGTCCCAGCTTGGTCCAGGCGGTCTGCACGTGGGCGATCCGGCCGTGGAGGACGAGGCGTGCGATGGCGTGCACGGCACGGGTCTCGCGGAGGGTCGGACCGCCCCGGCTCGCGCGCACCACGGCGGGCGGCGCCTCCGCCGGGACGAAGGGCATCGCGATGAACTCGGTGAAGCCGCCCGTCTCGTCCTGGATCGCCGCGAGCGTGCGCAGGTGCGCGAGCTGCTGCTCGGGGGTCTCGACGTGTCCGTAGACCATGGTCGAGGTGGAGCGGAGGCCGCTGCGGTGCGCGGCCGTGATCGCCTCCCGCCACTCGGTCACCGTCGGGTCCGTCCCCTCGCTCAGGACGGCGCGGACGTCGTCGTCGAGGATGCGGGCGGCGGTCCCCGGAACGGAGTCCACGCCGGCCTCGCGGAGGGCGTCGAGCATCGCGGGCAGGGTGCGGCCGGTGCGGCGGGCGACCTCGAGGATCTCGCCGGGCCGGTAGGCGTGCAGGTGCAGCGCGGGCTGCCGCTGCTTCAGCGTGCGGACGATCAGCAGCAGATCGTCGCCCGGGTGCTCCGGTCCGATCGCGCCCTGGAGGCAGAGCTCGGTGGCGCCGAGCGCGACCGCCTCGTCGGCGAGCTCCTCCAGCCGCTCGACGGTGAGCCCGCCCGCTCCCCAGAGGGACGTGTCGATGTTGCGGTTGACGACGACCGAGACCTCGTCGCCGGCGGCGTCGTGCCGCAGGTCGTCCGCCAGAGCGGAGAGGGCGTCGAGGTCGTCGCCGTCGGCTGCGAGCAGGGCGAGGTAGTCGGCGTCCTCGAGACCGGCGGGGTCCGCCTCAGCCCGGGCGAGCACGGCGCCGAGGGCGGGCGCGACCGGTCGGGGCAGGGCGTCGAGCGAGTCGCGGTAGGGCCGGGGGAGGACCGGTGCCGCCTCGTCGGCGAGCCAGGTCCCGCGGTCGGCGAGCGCCTCGACGTAGGGAGCGACGCGCGGATCGATCCAGGTGGCCGAGTCGCGGAGGTACTGCGGGTGCGCGGTCAGCCGCTCGTGCAGCCGGTAGCCGGCGGCCTCGGTGAGCCGCGCGAGGTCGTCGATGTTCGGCCAGGGGCGCTCCGGATTCACGTGATCGGCCGTGAGCGGGCTGACGCCGCCCCAGTCGTCGACCCCGGCGCGCAGCAGCAGCCCGAGCTCCTGCTCGTCGGTGAGGTTCGGCGGTGCCTGGATCGTCGCGTCGGCGCCGAGCACGAGGCGCGCGACCGCGACGTTGGCCACGTACTCCTGCAGCTCGAGATCGACCTCGTTCTGCATGGCCGTCCGCGGCTTCGCGCGGAAGTTCTGGACGATGCACTCCTGCACGTGGCCCCAGCGCTCGTGGGACTCGCGGATCGCGAAGAGGGCGTCCGCCCGCTCGGAGGCGTTCTCGCCGATGCCCAGCAGCACGCCGGTGGTGAAGGGGATGCGGCTCCGGCCCGCGTCCTCGAGCACGCGCAGGCGCAGCGCCGGGTCCTTGTCCGGCGAGCCGTAGTGCACGCCGCCCTTCTCGGACCAGAGGCGCTCGGCGGTCGTCTCGAGCATCATGCCCATCGAGGGCGCGACCGGACGGAGCCGCTGCAGCTCGGCCCACGACATCACGCCGGGGTTCAGGTGCGTGACCATGCCCGTCTCGCTCATCACCAGGACGGCCATCGCGCGCACGTACTCCAGCGTCGACGCGTAGCCGTGCTCGGCGAGCCAGGCGCGGGCGACCGGCCACCGGTCCTCCGGGCGGTCGCCGAGCGTGAACAGGGCCTCCTTGCAGCCGAGCGCGGCACCGGCCCGAGCGACCTCGAGGATCTCCTCCGGCTCCATGAAGGTCGATTCGCGCTTGGCCGCGAGTCCGCCGGGCGTCTCCACGAAGACGCAGTAGTGGCACCGGTCGCGGCAGAGCTTGGTCAGCGGGACGAAGACCTTCCGCGAGTAGGTGACGACGCCGGGCCGTCCACGGCGGGCGAGGCCGTCGTCGCGCAGGCGGCCGGCGGCCTCCAGCAGCAGGTCGAGGTCGTCGTCACGCGCGCCGAGGAGCGCTTCGGCGCTCTCGCGCGTCAGCGCCTCGCCGCGGTCGAGCCGGGCGAGCAGGGTGGCCGTGGTCATGCGGGAGCGGCCCTTCCGAAGGGGGTCGTGGCGGAGGCGGGAGGTCAGAGCGCGCGCAGCCGCGGCGCGAGGTCGCGCTCGAAGGCGTCGAAGAAGCGCTGCTGGTCGTCGCCCGGGGCGTGGAAGACCAGGTGGGTGAAGCCCGCGTCGACGTAGGGCTTGATCTGCGCGACCGTCTCCTCGGGGTCGGAGCCGACGATCCAGCGCTTCGCGACCTGCTCGATCGGCAGCTCGTCGGCTGCGCGCTCCATGTCGACCGGATCGGTCAGCGAGTGCTTCTGCTCCGGCGACAGCGAGAGCGGCGCCCAGAAGCGCGTGTTCTCGAGGGCGAGCGCCGGATCGGGGTCGTAGGAGAGCTTGATCTCGATCATGCGGTCGATGGTCGAGGAGTCGCGATCGGCCGCGGCGGCGCCCTCCTCGACGGCGGGGAGCAGCTTCTCGGTGTAGAGCTCCATGCCCTTGCCCGACGTGCAGATGAAGCCGTCGCCGGCCCGGCCGGCGTACTTGGCGACGACGGGGCCGCCCGCCGCGATGTAGACCGGCACGCCGCTCTCGGGCTTGTCGTAGATCGACGCCTCGTGCGTGGAGTAGTACTCGCCGTCGAACGTGACGCGGTCGCCGGCCCAGAGCGCGCGCATCAGCCGCACGGCCTCGCGGAGCCGGGCGAAGCGCTCCTTGAAGTCGGGCCAGGTCTGCTCGCCCGCGCCCTGGTAGCCGGTGGCGACCTCGTTCAGCGCCTCGCCGGTGCCGACGCCGAGCATGATCCGCTCGGGGTAGAGCACGCCGAGCGTGCCGAAGGCCTGGGCGATGACGGCCGGGTTGTAGCGGTAGTGCGGGGTCATCACGGAGGTGCCGAGGGTGATGGTGGAAGTGCGCTCACCGGCCGCGGCGAGCCAGGCGAGGGAGAACGGCGCGTGCCCGCCCGTGTGCCGCCACGGCTGGAAGTGGTCCGAGACGACCGCGGTCTCGAAGCCGTGCCGCTCGGCGCCGACCGCGAGCTCGACGAGCTCCCGGGCGCCGAACTGCTCCGCCGAAGCCTTGTACCCGAGCGTGATCGTCATCTGCAGCCTTCGTGAGAGAGGGGACGGCCCCCGGAGCGGGAGCCGCCTCTCCATTGTGCGCCTGCCGCGGCGGCCGGCGGGACGGGTGGACGCACCCGGGGGAGGCGTGCCCCGATCCCGGGCTGGGGAGGAGCGTCAGGCCGGCGGAGCGGCGATGTTCACCATCCAGCCGACGCCGTAGCGGTCGACCAGCATCCCGAAGCGGTCGCCCCAGGGCGAGGCGACCAGCGGCTCGAGGACCGTGCCGCCCTCGGCCAGGCCGTCCCAGTAGCCGCTCAGCTCGGCGTCGTCGTCGCCGAAGAGCGCGATCGTGATGCGGGCGCCGCTCTCGGCCGGGCCCGCGGAGGGGGAGTCGGAGCCCATCAGGATCATGCCGCTCGGCGTGACGAGCTGGGCGTGCATGATCCGGTCCTGGTCGGCCGGATCCGCGCTCATCCCGAAGTCGCCGAAACGGCTGGAGCTGAGCTCGCCGCCGAGCACGTCCCGGTAGAACTCCATCGCCTCCTGAGCGGAGCCGTCGAAGCCGATGTAGGGGCTCAGTGAAGTGGGCACGGCACGCCTTTCGGTCGAGGTGCGCCCAGTATCTCCGCGTCCCGACGCGAGCACCAGGGGCGTCCTGCAGAAAGTCCGCCCCCGGTCCTCAGAGCTCGTCGCGGGTGGGCGGGTTAGCGCCGGAGCGGGAGGTCGTGATGCCGGCGACGTGTGCGGCGTGGCGGCCGATCGCGTGCAGGGCGGGGCCGTCGAGCAGCATCCCGTTCGCCGCGCCGAGGCCCTGGCGGAGCGCCTCGTCGAGGATCGCGCCCATCGCGGAGTCGCCGGCGCCGATCGTGTCGGCCACCACGATCCGCGCGGCGGGCACGGTCACCCGCGTGACGGCGGAGGCCAGCAGCAGTCCCTCCGCGCCGCGCGTGACGACCGCGAGCTGCGACCCGAGGGAGAGCAGTCGGCTGAGGACCTCGTCGAGCTGCATGGTCGGGTAGAGCCACTCCGCGTCCTCGTCGCTGAGCTTCACGACCTCGCACGCGGCGGCGATCCGCTCGAAGCGCGCGAGCGCCTCGGCATGAGCGCCGACCAGCGCCGGGCGGATGTTCGCGTCGACGCTCGCCGTCACTCCGGCGGGCAGCGCCTCGAGGAGCTCGAGCACGGCGGATCCGCCCGGCTCGAGGAAGATCGCGATCGAGCCGGTGTGGACGTGGGAGGCGCCCTCCGGGTCCGCGGCGGGCGGGTTCCAGGAGAGGTCGAAGACGTAGCGGGCGGATCCGTCTGCGGCGAGGACCGCCCGAGCGGTGCTGGTGCGCTCCGCGCCGCCGTGCTGGACCTCCACTCCGGAAGCCTCGAGGTGGGCGCGGATGCGGCGGCCGCGCTCGTCGTCGGCGATGTCGGTGACGAGGGTCGCGGGCCGCCCGAGGCGGGCGAGCGTGAGGGCGACGTTGGCCGGGGAGCCGCCGACGTGCTCCGTGGCGCTGCCGTCGCGCTCGACGATGTCGATCAGCGCCTCGCCGATGACCAGGGTTCGGGAAGCCGGGCTGACGCACTCGTCGGTGAAGGACATGCCGACATCATGCCGGGTGACGGGGTCGCCCCGCGACGCGCGGGGACGACCGGCGGAGGAGGCTCGCGTCCCGCCCGCGGTCTCAGACCCGGTCGCGGAGGTCCGCCAGCACCGCGTCCACGGTCGTGATCTCGATCAGCGGCGCGTACAGGGCCATCGCGTCGAGCGCGCGGTGGTGGTCGGCCTCGGAGGCACCGGCGCAGGCGTCCGCGGCGACCCTGACCCGGACTCCGGCGTCCGCTGCCGCCAGCGCGGTCGAGAGCACGCAGCAGTCGGTCGAGACGCCGGTGAGCACGAGCTCGCGGGAGTCGTCCAGTTCCGCCTCGAGCTCGGGCCCCCACTTGCCGAAGGTCGTCGCGGTGATCGTGCGGTGGCCCTCGAACCCGTCCACGAGCGCGAAGAGCCGGTCGCTCGCGGGGACGAGCGCGAACGGCCACTCGCGGTAGTAGGGGATCCACGCGCCCGCGGGCCGCTCCGGGGCGACGAAGCGGGTGGTCACGACCCGCGCGCCGAACGCCGGGAGGAGCCGGCGGGTCCCCTCGGCCGCGCGCTCGAACCCGCCGGACCCCCACGGCGACTCCGCATCGGCGAAGACGTGCTGCAGGTCGATCGCGACGAGCAGGCTCACGCCGAGGCCTCCTGACGGCGGACGGTCCCGCGCGAGAGCGCGAGTGTTCCCGCGAAGCCGATCACGAGCGCCACGAGGACGCCGAGGTTCGCGCCGGCCCAGTCGCCGTCGCGTCCGCCGAGCGGGCCGAGGAGGTAGCCCTCCCACTCGAACCCGGGGGAGTAGTTGACCACCAGACCCCAGCCGACGACCGCGCCGATCAGCACGAGCGCCACGGGGACCGCCGAGACGCTGCCGTAGCGGCCGCGGGAGTCGTAGAGAGCCTCCTGGTCGTAGTCGCGGCGACGGAGGAGGAGGTCGGCGAGGAACACGCCGAGCCAGGCCGCGATCGGCACGCCGAGGGTGATCAGGAAGCCCTGGAACGGGCCGAGGAAGTCGCCCGCGACGAACACGACGTAGACCGCTCCGAGGACCATCAGCACGCCGTCGATCCCGGCGGCCACCGGCCGGGAGACCTTGAGCCCCGTGCTGAGCAGCGCCAGTCCCGAGGAGTAGATGTCCATCACGGCCCCGCCGATCAGGCCGAGCAGCGCGACGACGATGAAGGGGAGCAGGAACCAGGTCGGCAGGATCCCGGCGAGCGCTCCGATCGGGTCCGCGGCGATCGCGTCCGACAGCTCCTGCGAGGAGCCGGCCAGCAGCAGGCCGACGACGACCAGCACGACGGGGGCGACCGCGCCGCCGATCGTCGTCCAGGCGATCACTCCGCTCGTGCGGGCGCCGCGGGGGAGGTAGCGGGAGTAGTCGGCCGCGGCGTTCACCCAGCCGAGCCCGAAGCCGGTCATCATGAACACGAGCCCGCCGATGACCGCGGCGGCCGAGCCGGCGGGCAGGGCGCCGACGGCCGCGAGGTCGATCCGGTCGAGGACGAGCACCACGTAGACCACGGTCAGCACGGCGGTGGCGACGGTGATCGCGAGCTGGAGCCGCATGATCAGGCGGAAGCCGGCGATGCCGGCGATGACGATGAGCGCGGCGACCACGATCAGCGCGACCACCTTGGTGAGCACGCCCCCGTCCCAGCCGAACTCCTCGAACACCGTCGCGGTCGCGAGCACCGCGAGGGAGGCCAGCACCGTCTCCCAGCCCACCGTGAGAAGCCAGGAGATCACCGAGATCAGGCGGTTGCCGTCGACTCCGAAGGCCGCCCGGCTGAGCACCATGGTGGGGGCGGAGCCGCGCTTGCCGGCGACGGCGACCAGGCCGCAGAAGAGGAACGAGACGACGATCCCGATCACGCTGACGAGCGTCGCCTGCCCGAAGGAGAGGCCGAAGCCGAGGAGGAAGGAGCCGTAGCTCAGCCCCAGCACGGACACGTTCGCGGCGAACCACGGCCAGAACAGGTCGCGCGGGCGGCCGTGCCGCTCCGACTCCTGGATCGTGTCGAGGCCGTTGAGCTCGATGCCGCCGGCGGGGCGGGTGCTCGGACGATCGGGGGAGGTCATCGCGTCCTCGTTCTCACGGGTGCCGGCCCTGCGCCGGAGCTGTGACGAACCTACAGCGCCCCGCGCTCGAACAGCAGCCGGAGCGATTCGAGGTCGTCCGCCACCCGCGCGCAGTCCTCGTCCCAGTCGTCCAGGCTCATCCCGGGGCGCCGCCGCACGGTGAAGGCCACCTCGGCGCCGTCCCCGTTCACGAGCACCCGGAGCGGATTGTCCACCACCGTCCCGTCGGGGAGGGTGACCTCGTGGTCCGCGACGCCGAACGGGTTCTGCGGGGCGAAGCGCACCTCGACCCGTCCCATCGGCGAGTCGGCGAACCAGCGTCCGTCGACCTGCTCGAGCGCGGAGGAGGCGAGGCCCGCGGCCCACCGCGGGAGGTTCGCCGGGTCGGAGACGAAGGCGTACACCTCCGCTGCCGGAGCCTCGATCACGACACCCACGGGGCGCGACTCGTACAGGGTCATCCGCTCGTCCTTCCTCTGCAGCCGGTCAGTGCTCGTCGCCGAAGCTGGCGACCAGCAGCGCGGCGAGCGCCGTCCGCTCCAGCATGCCCTCGATGCCGATCGCCTCGCTGCGTGCGTGCGCCCCCTCGCCCGGGGCTCCGAGCCCGTCGAGGACCGGCAGGCCCAGCGCGGCGACGAGGTTGCCGTCGCTCGCTCCGCCGACCGCGATCTCGCGGAGAGGGACGTCGATCCGCTTCGCGACCCGCTCGGCTCTGCGGTAGAGCGCGGCGACGGAGGCTGTCCGCTCGAAGACGGGGCGCTCCCAGGAGCCGCGCACCTCCAGCCGGATGCGCGGGTCGGCGGCGGCGAGCGCGTCGAGCTCGGCCTCGACGCGGGCGGCCTCGGCCGACCCGCGGATCCGCGCCTCCAGCTCCAGGCGCACGCGGGCCGTCGTCACATTGACCCGCGAGCCGCCGGAGACCACTCCGATGTTGACCGAGGTGCCCTCCTCCTCCCGCGCGATCGCCAGCACCCGCGGGATCAGCGAGCCGAGCTCGTGGATCGCGCTCGCCCCCTTCTCCGGCTCGACCCCGGCGTGCGCCTCGACGCCGACCACGTCGATCACGAAGCGCCCGATGCCCTTGCGCGCCGTCTTGACCGCGTCTCCGATCGCGCCCTCGAACACCAGGACCGCGTCGGCGCCCGTGCACTGCCGCTCCAGGAACGGGCGGGAGGCGGCGCTGCCGATCTCCTCGTCCCCGCTCATCACCAGGCGGACGGCCGGATGCGCAACGCCGGCGTGGCGGAGCGCGGCCACCAGCCACACCATCTGCACCAGCCCGGCCTTCATGTCGTAGCTGCCCGGCCCGCTCAGGCGGTCGCCGTCGACGGCGAAGGGCCAGGAGCGGGTCGTGCCCAGGGGCCACACCGTGTCGTAGTGGCCGAGCAGCGCCACGAACGGACGCGTGCCCCGGTGCGGTCTCGCGCCGCCGCTCGCCGGGACGGTCCAGCTGGTCGCGGTCGGCGCGTCCTGCGCCCGCTGGTGCTGCACGTCGGCGTCGTGCCCGAGCCGCTCGCCCACCCAGTGCACCAGGAACGCGTGCAGCTCGCCGAGCGCCTCGAGGGAGTCGCTGGGGCTCTCGATCATCACGAGGTGCCGGACGTCGTCGAGCATCCGCGAGCGGTTGTCGCGGAGGAAGGAGCGCACGCGGGCGGCGTCGTCGGCATCGGGGAAGGTCATCGACTCCGGAGTACCAGAGAGCGGCCGCTCGCGCGAACCGGCTGAACCGTTCGGGCCCCCGTTACGTTGGTGCAGGAAGAGGTGGAGATGTCCGAGGATCAGGCCCAGATGCTGCGTGCGCTGCACGACGATCACGCCAGCGCGCTCTGGCGGTTCGTGCTGCGCCTGACCGGCGACCGCCAGATGGCGGAGGACGTCGTGCAGGAGGCGCTGCTGCGCGCCTGGAAGCACCCCGAGATCCTCGCCCAGGGCGAGGCCGCCGCCCGCTCCTGGCTCTACACCGTGGCCCGGAACCTCGTCATCGACGACCGCCGCAGCGCCCGCTACGCCCGGGAGCTCGGAACGGACGAGGTCCCCGAGCGCCCCACCGCCGACCGCACCGACCAGGTGCTCGACGCCTGGCTGCTCTCGGACGCGCTCAGCGGACTGAGCCACGACCACCGCGCCGTCATCGTGCACGCCTACTACGGCGGCCGCACGGTCACCGAGATCGCCGCGCTGCTGGGGATCGCCCCGGGCACCGTCAAGTCGCGGATGCACTACGGGATGCGGGCCCTCAAGCTCGCGCTGCAGGAGCGGGGGGTGACGGAGCTGTGAGCCACGACCCCTCCTCGGACGACCGGCACGACGACCCCTTCCGCGACTGGGACGCCGCGTACCTCCTCGGATCCCTCACCGCCGCCGACCGCCGCGAGTACGAGCTGCACCTGCGCGCCTGCCCCGGCTGCCGCGAGGCCCTCGCCGAGTTCGTCCCGCTGCCGGGCCTGCTGGCCCACCTGCCCCAGGACGAGGCGATGCGCCTGGTCGAGGAGCCGGAGGCGGCGGGTGACCCGGCTCCGGCGGCACTGCTGACCCGCCTCGCCGCGGCCACCGACTCCGTCCGCCGCCGCACCCGGCTGCGCATCGTGGGCCTGGTGCTCGCCGCCGCGGGCGTCTCGGCCGCCGCCGCCGTCGCCCTGCCGCTCGCGATCGGCCCGTCGCTCGCCCCCGTCGAGACCGTCGGCTCGACGGTCTCGCTCGCCGCCGCTCCGGGCGTCCCCGTCGAGGCCTCCGTGCGGTTCGTCCCGCAGCAGTGGGGCACGCGGATCGACATGGACTGCAGCTGGGCCGACACGGCCGAGCAGTACGCGGGCTCGGCCGGATACGTCCTCTACGTCACGGACACCTCGGGCGGCACCGAGGCCGTCGGTTCGTGGACCAGTGCGCCGGGCACGACGATGGAGCCCAGTCTCGCCACCGGGCTGCCGCTGTCCGAGATCGCCTCGGTCGAGGTGCGGCTGCAGGACTCCGACACGGTCGTGCTCACCGGCCGCCCCTGAGCGCGCCGCCGGATTCCCAGGTGCGCGCTCGACGGACTGAGTAGCTTCTCAGTCATGACGATCGCGACCCTCGCCCTCGCCCCCGCCTCCGTGGCGACCGCCTCCTCCTCCGACAGCATCGACGAGCTCTCCGGGCTCGTCGGCGTCGCCGCGCGGGTGATCGCCGCGCTCGGAGAGGCGGGCGTCGGTCTGCTGACGCTGATCGAGACGGTGTTCCCGCCGATCCCGAGCGAGCTCGTGCTGCCGCTGGCCGGCTTCCTCGCCCAGCAGGGCCGGATGAACCTGGTACTCGTCGTGATCACGGCGACTCTCGGCGCCTACCTCGGCGGCCTGATCCTCTACGCGCTCGGCCACCGCATCGGCACGGAGCGCTCGATCCGCCTGCTCTCCAAGCTCCCGCTGGTCGATCGCGAGGACTTCGAGAAGGCGGTCGGCTGGTTCCGCCGGCACGGCACCTGGGCGGTCCTCTTCGGGCGCCTCATCCCGGGCGTGCGCAGCCTCATCTCGCTCCCCGCGGGGGCCGAGCGGATGAACCTCCTGCTGTTCTCGGGGCTGACGATCCTCGGCTCCGGCGTCTGGAACGGCCTGCTGATCGGCCTCGGCGCGGCCCTCGGCACGCAGTACGAGCTCGTCGACCAGTACGCGGGCGTGCTCGACGCGATCATCTACAGCGCGTTCGGCGTGCTGCTGCTCGCGCTCGTGGTGCGCAGCGTGCGGCGGCACCGTGCCGCGGCGCGCACCGGATCGCGCCACTGACCTGCGCCCTCGGGCGGGCGGGCGCAAGGCCCCGCGGCACCCCGCCCCGGTGCCCTAACGTTCGAGGGGTCCGCACTCCCCGACGCGAAGGAACGCCATGTCCGAGACCGCCGCGCCCACGATGTCCCGCACCTCCGTCGAGCGCTGGTGGATCATCGCCGTCTCGCTGATCGCGATCGTGCTCGGCGTCATCGCCGTCCTGATCCCCGGTCCGACGCTGCTGACCGTCGCCATCGTCTTCGGCATCCACCTGATCGCCGCGGGCGTCTTCCGCCTGCTGCTGGCCTTCACCGCCTCGCGGCTCGACGCCCGGGTGCGCTGGCTCGCGGGCCTGCTCGGCGCCCTGATCCTGGTCGCGGGCATCCTGTGCCTCTCGAACCCGTTCGAGTCGCTGAGCGTCCTGGGCCTCGTGATCGGCGCGGGCTGGATCCTCGACGGCGTCTCGAGCATCACGAGCGGACGCAGCGTCGCCGGCCCGGCCTGGCTCCCGATCGCGGCCGGCATCGCGTCGGTCATCGCGGGTGTCCTGACGATCATCATGCCGGTGCTGGCTCTGGCCTCGTTCGTCACGGTCGCGGCGATCCTGCTGATCGTCGTGGGCGTCTCCGGCCTGCTCCTGCTCCCGGGCCGCACCACGCGTCCCGAGGGCGCGGAGGCCTGAGCCGCGCGGATGACCGATCCCGACCTCGTCCCCGAGCTGCTGGTCGCCGATCTCGAGCGGAGCCTGGAGTTCTGGTGCGGCCCCTGCGGCTTCCGGATCGACTACGCCCGGCCGGAGGAGGGCTTCGCGTACCTGGTCCTCGGCTCCGCCCACGTGATGCTCGAGGAGGCGGGGCGCGGCCGCAACTGGGTCGCGGCGCCGCTGGAGCGGCCGCTGGGCCGCGGGATGAACCTCCAGCTGCACGTCGACGACGCCGACGAGACGGCCGCAGCACTCGCCGGAGCCGGAGTGCCGCTGTTCTCGCCGCTCGAGACCCGCTGGTACCGGGTCGGAGCGGAGGAGGCGGGCGTGCGCCAGCTGGTCGTGGCCGACCCCGACGGATACCTGCTGCGGTTCCAGTCCTCGCTCGGACGCCGACCGGCCTGAGCGCTGCGGCGACCGCGACCTCCGGCCGACGCGCCACCATCCGCTCGGCTCGCGACGTCATGCCAGCGGTTGATGCCGAGGACGTCTCGCGACTGGTTCCCTCGAGACATGACGCAGCACCCCGCCACCGCGACCCTCCCGCAGGTCCCGGCCGCCGAACGCCCCGAGCCCGCAGCCGAGCCGATCGCGGCGGCGTCCGAGCGCGAGCCGCTCGTCCGGCCCGCCGACCTGGTCTCGGCGCTCACGGGCGTCGCGCTCTGCTTCTTCTCGCTCTTCGTCTACGCCATCGCGCACTGGCAGTACTTCGGCGCGGACGTCGACGAGGTGAGCGTCCTCGGCTGGCTCGCGCCGCTGATCGCCGGCGTCGCCTGCCTCCTCACGGCCGTCGTGTCCGTCGCGGTCCGCGCCTCCGGGCGCCGCGCCGAGCGGGCCGCCTCGTGATCCCCGTCCTCGGCGGGCCCGGCCTCGAGGCCGCCGAGCAGCTCCTCGCGCGTGCCGGCTGCCTCCGCCCGGAGCACCCGTGGATGGTCGGGGAGGACACGGCAGCGGCTCCCCGGATCGACTTCGCCGTCCTCGCCGACCGCGCGTGCCTCCTCGACCTCTCCGAGGAGGCTGTCGCGCGCATCGCGGTGTCGCTCGCCACCGGCCGCCCCGTCGACCTGCGCAGCGCCTTCGGCCACCTCACCCGCGACCACGCGCAGCTGGTGATGATCGCGCTCGCCGTCGCCGGCGGTCACGACCGCGTGGGCAGCCGGATCCGCGTGGTCGGCGACGAGCGCCGGGTCGAGACGGCGCCGCCCCTGGCCGTCTGGCCCTCCTGAGCCCCGCCCGCCCCGACAGGGCGGCTCCGCTCGCCGATCCGACCCGGCGCTCCGCGTGCGTCCGAGGCCCCGGCCCGGTGAGCCGGATGGAGGCACCGTGCCGCCGACCCGCGTCGCTACGGCCTTTCGGAGGTGCCCGGTTTAGGGTGTCCGTGTGCAACGAGTCGACGATTTCCCAGGAGCCGGACCGGTGGAGACCTCACCCGAATCCGGTGACCAGGGGGAGGCGTCCGCGCATCGGCTCTCCCCGACGGCGACCTCTCCCGTGCAGGTGACGAGCGGCGAGGCCGGTTACCAGGGCGGCAACGTGGCCGATCCGGTCTGGCAGTCGTGGCGCGACGAGCTCGCCAAGGTCGGCGGTCCGTCGCCCCTGCTCCACTTCGTGGACTCGCCCCGGACGCGCATCGAGCTCTCGACCACGCACCCCGGCGGGCTGCCCCCGTTCATCTCGGGCAAGACCACCCTCCTCTCCTCGCTCATCCGCGACGAGCTCGCCCTGCGCACCGCGAAGAACGCCGCGGGTGCGATCACCGACAAGGGGATCGAGCTGCGGTCGGTCCGCGGCATCGAGGGCGTCCACCTCGCCATCGGCCTCGCCCAGTGGCGCGCCGGCGACACGGAGTTCACCGCTCCCGTGCTCCTGCGCCCGCTCGCCATCCGCCGCTACGGCCGCGACTTCGAGCTCAAGCTCAAGGGCCAGCCCTACTTCAACCCGCAGCTCGCGCGCGCTCTCAAGCAGCAGTTCGGCATCACGATCGACCCCGAGCAGTTCGTCGAGCTGGCCGTGCAGAACGGCGTCTTCAAGCCGCAGCCGGTCATCGACCAGCTGCGCGGCCTGACCTCGCACCTGCCGTGGTTCGCCGTGCACCCGCGCCTCGTGGTCTCGAGCTTCGCCGACGTGGCGGGCGACATGCTCCGCGACGCCCGGATGCTCGAGCACCCCGTCCTCGACGCCGTCGCCGGGAACCCGGCCGCCAAGCGGGCGCTGCAGCAGTCGCAGAAGGTGGCGTCGATCATCCCGCAGGACGAGCGTCCTCCGGCGACCGACAACCTCCTGCTCGACGCCGACGCCGAGCAGGAGCAGGTGATCGCGAACATCGCGGCCGGCAACTCGCTCGTCGTGAAGACCCTCCCCGGCACGGGCGGCACCCAGACCATCGTCAACGCGATCGGAGCGCTGGCCGCCCAGCACAAGCGCGTGCTGGTCGTCAGCGCCCGCCGGTCGAGCCTCGACAGCATCCACCAGCGCCTGCTCTCGGCGGGCCTGGGCGGCATCGCGGTCGGGCCCCGGACGCTCCGCCGCGACCTCATCCAGTCGATCGGCCGCAACGAGAAGGCCGCGCGCCCCTCCGTCAGCGAGATCGACGACGCACTGCTCCGGCTCCGGAAGGTGCTGCTCGACTACCGCGGCGCCCTCTCCCGCCGCGACGAGAGCTTCGGCGTCTCGGCGCTGCAGGCACTCGAGGAGCTCGCCCGCCTCTCGCAGCTGCGGACGCCTCCGTCGACCGCCGCCCGCCTCGACCGCCGCTCCGTCACCGCTCTCGCGCACAGCCGCCCCGAGGCGACCCGGATGCTGATCGAGTCGGCGCGCCTGGGCGAGTTCCGCTACGGCCCGGGCGACTCGCCCTGGTACGGCGCGCAGTTCGACTCCACCGCCGACGCCGAGATCGCCCACGAGCTGGCCAAGCGCCTGCACCTGCGCGATCTGCCGCGCCTGCTCGACCGCGCCCAGGACGTCATCGGCCAGACGCGGATGCGCCCGTTCGAGTCGGTCGCCGAGCTCGGCATCTACCTGCGCCTGCTGCAGGACGTCCGCGAGACGCTGGACAAGTTCCAGCCGGCCGTCTTCGACCGCTCGATCCAGGACCTCATCGTCGCCACCTCGCCCCGCCGCGAGGCCGCCGAGATGTCGTCCACCAACCGCCGGCGCCTGAAGAAGCTCGCCCGCGAGTACCTGCGGCCCGGCGCGCACGTCACCGACCTCAACGCGGCGCTCCGCCGGGTGCAGCAGCAGCGGACGCTGTGGCAGCGCTACGCGGTCGCCGGCACGATCCCCGAGGTCCCGGTCGGCGTCGCCGACGTGCAGGTGGCCTACCAGCAGGTGACCGACCAGCTGAGCCGCCTCGACGAGCCGCTCGGCCGCCGCGGGACGAACCTGCAGCTCGCCTCGCTCCCGCTCGCGGAGCTGGCCTCGATGGTGTCCGGCCTCGCCGAGGACAGCGAGGTGCTCGCCAACCTCCAGGAGCGGACGACGCTCCTGGCCACCCTGCGCGACTGGGGCCTGGACCCGCTCCTCACCGACCTCTCGCGCCGCCACGTTCCGGCCGAGCTGGTCGCGGGCGAGCTGGACCTGGCCTGGTGGCGCTCGGCGCTCGAGATCATGCTGACCGACGAGCGCGCGCTCCTCGGCGGCAACACGAGCGTGCTCGACCGGCTCGAGGCCGACTTCAAGCTCGTCGACGAGGCGCACGCCGCCTCGAGCGCCGAGCTCCTCGCCTGGAAGCTCTCCGAGACCTGGAAGATCGGGCTCGTCGACTGGCCGCAGGAGCGCGACGCGCTGCGCTCGCTGCTGCGCACCGAGGCGGCGACGACCCCTCAGGAGCTGCAGAAGGCCGCTCCGCACCTCTCGCGCGTGCTCGCTCCGGCCTGGCTCGCCTCGCCGTACGAGGTGCACCGCATCGGCACCGAGACGACCTTCGACGCGGTGTTCCTCGTCGACGCCGGCGCGACCACGCTGGCCGAGAACGTCGGAGCGATCCGCCGGGCCAAGCAGGTCGTCGCGTTCGGCGACCCGGTCACGCAGACCCCTACTCCCTTCGGTCTGCGCGTCGACGAGACGCCGGAGTTCGGCTCCACCGCCTCGCGGACCGACGTGGAGGCGCTGCACGCCCAGTCGGCGCTCGCCCGCCTCGGCGAGCTGCTCAACACCGTCACGCTCACCCGCAGCTACCGCGCGGGCGGCGAGGACCTGGCCGAGCTGGTCAACCGCCGCTTCTACGGCGGCCGCATCGACTCGCTGCCCTGGGCGGGCTCGTTCCTCGGACACGACTCGCTGCGCTTCCACTACATCGCGAGCGGGCACGGCATGCCCGAGAACGACTCCGGGGCGGTCGAGTCCGTCGACGCCGAGGTCGCGAAGGTGGTCGAGCTGGTGCTCGAGCACGCCGTGATCCGTCCGCGCGAGTCGCTGATGGTGATCACCGCGAGCCCCCGGCACGCCGTGCGGGTGCAGCAGGCGGTGCTGACGGCCTTCGCCAAGCGCACCGACCTCAGCGACTTCATCCTCGGCGATCGGCCCGAGCCCTTCGCCGTCGTGACGCTGGAGCAGTCGGTCGCGCAGAGCCGCGACCGCGTCATCTTCTCGATCGGCTACGGCCGGACGCCCCACGGCCGCCTGCTGTCGAACTTCGGCGCCCTCGCGGAGCCGGGCGGAGAGCGCCTGCTGGCGGTCGGGATGACCCGTGCCCGCCGGTCGATGGACATCGTCTCGTGCTTCCGCCCGGGCGACATCGACGAGTCGCGCATGCGCTACGGCATGGTCGCGCTCGCGCAGGTGCTGCAGGAGGCGGAGGACCGCGTCCAGCCGAGCGACCGCGACGACTACTCCGAGCCGATGCTGGTGGATCTCGCCGCGCGCCTCGAGCGCCGCGGACTCCGGGTCAACATCGGGCACAAGGGGAAGCTCGCCCTCGTCGCCGCGCACGGGACCCGCGCCGTGGTGGTCGAGACCGACCGCGACGTGAGCACGCAGAGCCTGCGCGTGTCGCTGCGCCTGCGTCCGGAGCTGCTGCGCCGGCTGGGCTGGCACTACCTGCGGGTGCACAACTTCGAGCTGTTCGCCGACCCCGAGGCCGTGGCCGCGCGGGTGTCCGGGCTGATCGGTGCGACCGCGGGGGAGGAGCAGGCCGCTGCTCCTGCCGCCGGCGAGGCTGCCGCTCCTGCCGCTGCCGCCGCTCCTGCCGCCTCTGCCGCTCCTGCCGCCGCTCCGGCGTCGGGGGAGACGCAGCCCGTCGAGCCGCTGCCGCGCGACTGATCGTGGCGCCGGATCCCGACGCCCCCGCGGGTGCCGACCGCCCGTTGCGGCGCACCCGCGGCGGCCGGCGGGCGACGCTCCCCGCGAAGCCCGGCACCGATCCGTCCCCGCACGACGCTCCCGTCGCCGACCCCTCCGCACCGCCCGCGCGCCCCGACACCGGCCCGAACGACGCGCGCCTGCGCCAGGACGTCCCCCCGCACTACTGACGCCGGCCGGTCCGGTCGCCCGTCTGCGCGTCAGCGCCCGTCCCGTCAGCGATCCCGGACCTCGCCGGAACCCGTTCGTACTCGGCGACCGACCACGCCACGTCCGATGCCCGGCGACCGCCCGCGTCGGACCCGGCTCCTGGTGAACGACCGCTTCGCGTTCGGAGCCCGGCGACCGACCGCGTCCTGTCAGGTGCTCGGTGACGGACCACGTCCCGTCCGGTGCCCGGCGACGTCCGAAGAACGCGTGGATCCAGGCCCGATCGATCACCGTCAGGAGCGCTGAAGGCTCCGACCGGCGACCTCCCGAAGATGCAGGCGTCGTCCGAAACGCGTGCCAGCGTTTCGAACGCGCCGTTCGCACAACGCTCTGCGGAACGCTCCCGTCTCGGAAGCCGACCGCGGTCTTCTTCCGCCTCCGGCGGAAGACGACAGAACGACTCAGTCGACGTGCTTGCCGGAGTTCGCGGTGGTGGCGGTCCCGTTGTTGGCGAGCAGATCGCGGATGTCGGCGAGGAGCTCGAGCTCGGTGGGGGCCTTGTCCTCCGCGGCGGGGGCGTCGGCGGCCTTCTTGGCGAAGGCGGCGTTCTTGAGGTGGTTGATCGGCAGGACGAACGCGAAGTAGAGGACGAAGGCCACGATCACGAACTGGATCAGGGCCGAGATCACGGAGCCGGAGGCGATGACGGTCGGATCCTCGCCGTTCTCTCCCGGGCGGATGACCCAGTTCAGCGTCTCGAGCGAGGAGGCGTCGAAGATCACGCCGATGAGCGGGTTGAAGATCCCCGTCACGATCGCGTTGACGATGGTCGTGAAGGCGGCGCCGATGACCACGGCGACAGCCAGGTCGATGACGTTACCGCGGAGGATGAACTCCTTGAAGCCGTTGATCATGATCGTTCCGTTTCTGCCGTGGGCGGTGGGTGGCGGTCAGCTCCCGGAGGAGGATCCCGAGGACGAGGACCCGGAGGACCCGGAGGACCCCGAGGACGACGAGGAGGAGGACGATCCGGAGCCGGAGGAGCCCGAGCCGGACGAGGAGCCGCCCGAGCTGGACGAGGAGCCCGAAGACCCGGAGGACCCCGACGAGCCGGTGGAGGAGCCGCCCGAGCCCGAGGAGCTCGACGACGAGTCGGACGAGCCGGACGAGCCGGATCCCGAGGAGGAGCCGCTGTCGCCCGACTTCCCGCCCGAGCGGGAGTCGGTGCGGTAGAAGCCCGAGCCGTTGAAGGTCACGCCGACGGCGCTGAACACCTTGCGCAGCGCCCCCTGGCAGCTCGGGCACTCGGTGAGCGTGTCGTCGGTGAACTTCTGCTGGATGTCGAAGGCGTTGCCGCACTGCGTGCAGCGGTAGGAGTAGGTCGGCACAGGGGGCTCCTCGGAGGCGGGTGGGGAAGAAGGAGGACGGGGTCAGTGGCGCAGGTCGACGATGCCGGAGGGAGTGACGACTCCGTCGACGGCCTGGTCGTGGACCTCGCTGGGCACCCGGTCGACGAGCTCGCTGTCGAAGACGACGGCGTAGACCGGCGGGCACTTCTCCATCGAGCCGAGGGTCTTGTCGAAATAGCCGCGCCCCCAGCCCATCCGCATCCCCTGCCGGTCGACAGTGGCGGCCGGGACGACGATGAGGTCGACGTCGTTGATCGCGATGGGGCCGAGCAGCTGCCCGACCGGCTCGGGCATGCCGAACAGGCCCTGGGTCTCGGTGTGTCCGTCGCCGACCGCCCAGTCGAGCAGGCCGTCCTGGCGCGAGATGGGGAAGAGGACGCGGATGCCGTGGCTCTCGGCCCAGCCCAGGAACGGCCGGGTGCTCGGCTCGTCCGCAGCGGAGAGGTAGCACGCGAGGGAGCGGGCCCCCACGCGGGTGGCGAGCTCGATCAGGTGGGCGGTGATCTGCTCCGCGGCCTGCTCGCGAGCGGTCGAGGTCTGCGTGCGGCGGCGCTCGCGCAGCTCGGCGCGCAGCGCTCGCTTCTCGTGCGTGATGTCGGCTGGCATGCGCACAGTCTAGAACCGGGGCTCTCGCGGACCCTTCCGCGGGGACCCTGAGGGAGCCTCGTCCTCGGCCTGCCCGGAACGGGGTCAGATGCGGTGCGACGACCGTCCTGGCGCGAAACTCCCGTGACTTCCCCCGCCGCTAGGATGACGCCCCATGGGCACTCGAATCCGCAAAGCAGTCATCCCCGCCGCAGGTCTCGGCACCCGCTTCCTGCCGGCGACGAAGGCCATCCCCAAGGAGATGCTGCCGGTCGTCGACAAGCCGGCGATCCAGTACGTGGTCGAGGAGGCGGCGGACGCCGGCCTCCAGGACGTGCTCGTGATCATCGGGCGCAACAAGAACGCGCTCGCCAACCACTTCGACTCCGTGCCCGAGCTCGAGCAGAACCTGTCCAAGAAGAAGGACGACAAGAAGCTCGAGCACGTCAAGTACGCCAGCGACCTCGCCGACGTGCACTTCGTCCGCCAGGGCGAGCCGAAGGGCCTCGGCCACGCGGTCTCCCGTGCGCAGCGCCACGTCGGCGACGAGCCCTTCGCCGTGCTCCTCGGCGACGACCTGATCGACGCCCGCGACCCGCTGCTCTCCCGCATGATCGACGTCGCCGAGAACCGCGACACCACGGTGGTCGCGCTGCTCGAGGTCGACCCCGACCAGATCCACCTCTACGGCTGTGCCGCGGTCGAGGCGACCGACGAGGACGACGTGGTGCGGATCACCGGCCTGGTCGAGAAGCCCTCCAAGGAGGACGCCCCCTCGAACCTCGCGATCATCGGCCGCTACGTGTTGAAGCCCGACGTGTTCGGCGTCCTCGAGCACACCGCTCCGGGCAAGGGCGGCGAGATCCAGCTGACCGACGCGCTGGAGCGCATGGCCCAGGACCCGGCCGAGTTCGGCGGCGTCTACGGCGTCGTGTTCCGCGGCCGCCGCTACGACACCGGCGACAAGCTCGACTACATCAAGGCGATCGTGCAGCTCGCCTCCGACCGCGACGACCTCGGCAAGGACCTGAAGCCCTGGCTGAAGGACTTCGTCGCCGGCCTCTGAGCCCCGGCGAGCGCACCTCCGGAACGGACGGGACCCCCTGCTGCGGCGGGGGATCCCGTCCGTTCCTCCGTTCCCCCGGAAGCACGGAACGCCCCGGAGTCCAGTCCCCCTCCCGCAGTGCGGTGGAGCAGTAGGGTCGCATCATGCCGCTCCCGATCCCGACGCTCACCGAGGGTCGTGTCACCGTCCGCCCGATCCGCGTGCGCGACGCCCGCCCTCTCGAGCGGGAGCTGATCGCGAACCGGTCGTGGCTGCGCCAGTGGGAGGCGTCCGACCCCCGCGGAGGCGCCGCGTTCGACGTGCGCGCCAGCATCCGCTCGCTGCAGCAGAACGCGCGCGCCGGCGGGGGAGTGCCGTTCCTCATCGACTGGGACGGCGAGCTCGCCGGGCAGCTCAACATCTCGAACATCGGGTACGGCTCGCTGTCCTCCGGCTCGATCGGGTACTGGGTGTCCGAGCGCTACGCCGGACGGGGCATCACTCCGATCGCCGTGGCCCTCGCCGCCGACCACGCCTTCCTCGACCTGGGCCTGCACCGGATCGAGATCTGCATCCGCCCGGAGAACCGGCCGAGCCTGCGCGTGGTCGAGAAGCTCGGCTTCCGCTACGAGGGGCTCCGGCGGCGCTTCATCCACATCAACGGCGACTGGCGCGACCACTTCTGCTTCGCTCTCGTGGCGGAGGAGGTGCCCCGCGGCGTGCTCCGCCGCTACCTCGACGGGCAGGTCCCCTCCGACGTCGGCGTGCCGACCGACGCGGACCTCCGCGCCTCGCGCCGCTCGGGCCTCTCCGGGCCCTCCGACGGCGCCGGTGTCCCTCCGACGGGGCCCCGGCTGATCCGCGATCCGCACGGACACACCTACCCGTAATGACGGACGGGAGTGCCCGGTACTCCTAGCGTTGTCCGCATGAGTAGCGACTGGCTGGGCGGGGGCGTCGTCTGGGCGCTCGCCGCCGTTCTGTGGGTCGCCTACCTGATCCCCACGTGGATGCGCAGGCGGTCGTACAACGCGACCGAGCGCAACGCGGTGAGGCTGCAGCAGACGCTGCGGATCCTCGCCGAGACCGCGGAAGTGCCCGAGCACGTGCGTGCGGAGGCGACGGCCCGCGAGGTGGCGCTGCAGCAGCGCCGGCTCCGGGTGACCGAGACACGACGACGAGCCGAAGAGAAGGCACAGGCGATGGAGCTGGCACAGGCGGAGAAGGCGGCGCGCGACGCGCTGCGACGGGCGACCGCGAGCGCACGGCGGAGCACTCGATCGGGGCCCTCGGTCCTGCGCTGGCGCCAGGGCGCCGCGCTGGCCGTGCTGGTCGGCGCGGTCGCCGCGCTGGTCGGACTCGTGATGCTGCCCTTCGGCGGCACGGGTGCGGTGCCGCTCGTCGGCCTGCTCCTCGCCGTCGCGGGGCTCGGCACGCTGATCCTGCTGGCGCCCGGACGCCGCCGCGCCGCCGCTCCGGCCGCGACCGCGACGACGGCCGCCGCGACCGAGCGCCGGCGCGCCGAGGTCTTCGAGGCCGAGCTCGCCGAGGAGGAGGCGGACGACGACTCCGAGGAGCTCGCCGAGGACCGTGCGAGCTGGACGCCGCAGCCGCTCCCCAAGCCGCTCTACCTCTCCCGGGGCACGGTCGCCGCCTCCGCAATGGCCTCGATCGACGCCGTGGAGCGCCTGCGCACCGCCGCGGCGGAGGCGGAGCTCGCCCAGCGCGCCGCCGCGACCGCTCCCGAGGTGGCGCCGCTGCGCGTCCCGCGTGCCGCCGCTCCCGCTCCCGAGGCGCCCCGCCCCTCCTCCCGCTTCGCC
This sequence comes from Rathayibacter sp. AY2B3, assembly GCF_002931755.1. NCBI lineage: Bacteria > Bacillati > Actinomycetota > Actinomycetes > Micrococcales > Microbacteriaceae > Rathayibacter > Rathayibacter sp. AY2B3. Next base: position 26,944 of record NZ_PSUG01000010.1, read on the forward strand.
GCGATGGGCGTCGTGGACGGCGTCGATGCGATCGACCTCGACCAGGCGCTGCAGCGCCGCCGCGGGGCCTGACGCGGGTGCGAGGCGCCCGCTCGTCCGTGCTAGTGTGGACGAGTTGTTCGGGCCGGTGACGGCTCGAGAGGCACGGGTCCGTGGCGCAGTTGGTAGCGCGCTTCGTTCGCAATGAAGAGGTCAGGGGTTCGAATCCCCTCGGATCCACCACACAAGAAGCGGGAAAACCGTGACCTGCGTTGCGCGGCCGCGATTTCTCGTCGCTGCGCCTCGCGTCCGGGTGAGGATCGTGGAGCTCATCTGCTTCGATCCGGCAGAGACGTTCTTCTCATCATCGATGGTGCTGCGGTCGAACAGGGCCGGGTCGAGCATCCGCCGTCCGTCCTTGGCTGAGACCTCGCCGGCGCCGATCGGGATGCCGAGCACGCAGCCGACCCGGCACTTCGCCTGCTCGAGGTCGTCTCCGAAGCGTCGAGTCGACTCTCGATCGAGGTGGCCGCCGAGGTTGCGGTCGTCTTCAGCCTTGAGCCGGTCGAGCTGGTCCACCTCGGCGTACGGGAACCGGAGGAGCTTCACCTTCTTCGCTGCAGTTTCGCCTTCTGCGCAGCGAGGGTTCGCCTTTCATCGCCAGTTAACGCGGCCAGCGCGTCGAACACCCGACCGGGCACGGCTTGGACGCGGCCTGCTTCGCCGCCGCTGATCCTGATGCGCTGGAAAGCGCACCGATCCGGTCCTCGACACGGTGCGCGAGCAGCGCGCGGCGCTCAAAGCGGTTCTGCTTGCAGCGGCGTCCGCGCTAGGTGAAGTAGTCGCAGAGCACGGTCTGAGGGATGCGGGGCCACTCGAACGTGACGTTCTTTCCGCACAAGCGGTAGATCGCGCCTTCAACGCAGGGGGCGTATTTCTGGCAGATGCGAGCGGATAGGCGTAGCAGACGAGCCCCACCCCACACATGACGGGGACCAGAAGGTTGGACGGCTCGTGGTCTGCCGGCCGAAGAGCGACGAGGACGACGACCGGGGCAAGGCGGGCTAGTTCGCTCGTGAGCGGCCGGGGAGAGGCTGCATGTCCCGCTTGCCATGCCTCTTCATTCGTCGAGGCTCAACGCGTGTGTACGCTGATCGCCCTGATTCGAGACATTCGTTGCGCCCCAGACATACGTCCCCTCAGGGCCGCGACGAACAGTAGTTCGGCGATCTCGGTGGTCCTGGACTTCGAGCGCCTCGAGCTCTCCGTCGTGGCGGGCCCACTACTCACGCCACCAACCAGTCGACTAGCGCGACGACGATGATGACGAAGAGCGCGAGCCCGATGAGGGCGCCGAGGCTGGTCGGAATCCAATTGAATCCGTCGAATGTGGTGAACCAGGGCGGATCGCCCTTCATGCGCGACCAGAACGACTTCCGCTTGCCGTTCACCAAAAACCTCCTTGCTTGGCGTGTGACAAAAACATACCACCGTCACTGTTCGGAGACAACCTCATGAAAACACATCTTCGTATTGTGTATTCGAGCCCGCTCGACGAGATTCGTCCTCGACGCGCGCCGCTGATCCCCGCTCGATGGACACTGTGATCCCGTGGCAGCCGTCGTCGAGGACGCGATACGTCTCGAGGAGTCGTTCGCCCCTTCGTCGGTCAGGGCTCAGGAGGAGCCGGCATACCGCGTCCTCGAGGCCTCTTCTTCATCCCCGGTCGCTACCACGCCCCTGGTTCCTCGGCCCCGCCCGATGGCCGAAGTGCTGTGCGCTCGCGCGAGGTCCGTGAAAGGCCTGCTTGCAATCCGCTCCGCCCCCCGGTCATCGCTAGGACTCTGCAGGCGGCCCGGCGAGCGGTCGTCGATCGACCTCTCGTGGGGGTGCCCGCAGCGCTTCAGGAGATCGGAGCCCACGACTTCGTCAGTACGCGGAGGACCCGTGTCCTCTCTCCGCCTCGAGTGCCGAGAGGCTAGGTGTTCGGATGTGATCGAACGAATCCGTCGGCTGCCAGGGACCGGGTGACGAAGGGTTCGATCGTCTCAAGCGCAGAGGGTAGGTCTTCCCAGGCATCGTTCACGAAGGAACTCACCTGCGCACCGGTGAAGAGGTAGACGATCGTTCGCGCGGACAGCGGGACATCGACGTCCCCTCTCAAAGTCTTTTCACCCTCCGCCCGGTGGAGAAAGGAGCTGATCGCTTGTATCCATGCAGAGTCGAAGGTCCGGGTCGCTTCTGGAAACACTGTGGACGCCTGGATGACGAGGCGTGCCCCGGCCTGTGCGACGTGGTCCGACCGGAGCAACCGTCCGAGCGCGTCAGTCAGTTCGAGTAAGCCGGACAGGCCGTCGAGTCCGGAGTCCGAGATTTCTTCGCGTACTCTGACGAACTGCTTCTCCTGACGCGTGATCAGCTCCTGGGCGATCTGCTTTTTGCCTTCGGGGAAGTGGAAGTAGAACGCTCCCTGTGTGACCGCAGCCTCCTCGAGGATGTCTGCCACGCGCGCGGTCTCGTAGTGCAAGCGAGCAAAGACCCGGCTGGCGCCGATCACGAGCGTCTCTCGCGTGGCGATCGCTCGTTCCTGCTTGGCCATCGGATCCCTCTCATCGTGAGCGCGTCGAATCCTAGTGCCGATCTCAAGATTCTCTGCGACGAGACTCGGTTGCTCGGCATCTGCCGCTGACGTATTTCGGCGATCTCTTCCTCATCGAAGGCCCGTCCTGCCTCAGGACGTGCTCTTCGTCGGGCTGCAATGACTGCAGCCGTCAGAGGTCGCCATCTTCTCGAGTCGGGCCGGAATCGATTCATCGCCGCAGAAGGCCCGCTCAAGAGAGCGAGCCTTCTGCGTTCTCTCCGCGGCCCCTTCGCTAGGGCGGGCTGACCGTGCCCGCCGGGTGTGCCGCGGTTCTCTCCTGTCCCTCTTGCTCGCTCGAGGGGGTCGCGTTTGTCCCCCATCCGGGCCGCGCCAGACGGGAGCCGCCCTCCTCCGATCCGTCGGGGGAGCGGCGGCGACGTACGCTCGCCCCTCGTGCTCTCGCAGTACGCGAGGCAGCCGAACGACGGACGACCAGGGGACGGGACGACATGGGGATCACAGCACACAGGGCACGGCGGAGAGCGGCAGGAGTCGGCATGGGGGCGCTCGCGCTCCTGGCGGGGCTGCTCGCGGCACCGCCGGCGGAGGCATCCGGCACGCAGACGCTGCTCGCGCTCGGCGACTCGATCACGCGCGCAGCGACGACCTGCGGGGCGAACCGCGACTGCGCCGACAACTCCTGGGCGACCGGATCCGCCACCGCGGTCGACTCGATCGCGAGCCGGATGGCGGCGGCGGACCCGCGCACGGCGGTCCGCGCCGTGAACTACGCGAAGTCGGGCGCCGTCATCAGCGGCGTCGAGTCGCGCATCGACGCGGCGGCCGACGCGGGGGAGGAGCCGGACGTGGTCACCCTGCTGATCGGCGGCAACGACCTCTGCTCGCTGACACTCTCTCCCGAGAGCGACGGCTACGCCATGACGCCGGCCGCCTCCTTCGCGGCGTCGGCGACCGGCATCCTCCGCTCGATCGGCGAGGAGTGGCCGGAGGCGACGGTGCTCGTCGGCTCCGTCCCGGACATCGAGTCGGAGTGGGAGGCCGTGAGGCCGACGCCGGGCGCCGCGATCTGGGCCTGGGGCGGGGTCTGCCGGACCCAGCGGGGGGTCGACGCCACGACCGGAGCCCCGCTGACCGGCTCGGCCTACACCGCGTCGCTCGCGGCGGCGGAGGACCGGGAGGCCGACTTCAACTCCGCTCTCGAATCGGCCTGCGCGTCCGCCGCGAACGACTGCGTGTGGGACGGCGGCGCCCTCACGGCGGCTCCGATCTCGCTCGACCAGCTCTCGACGGACGTCGACTACTTCCACCCGAACGTCGCCGGCCAGGCGATGATCGCCGAGGAGCTGTGGACGGCCTGGGGCCTCGGCGACGGACCGGCCCCGACGCCGACTCCCGCTCCCACGACCGCGCCGACAGCGGCTCCGGCTCCGGCACCCACGGACTCGCCCGCTCCGCCCCGCGACACGACGGCTCCGAGGACCGTCATCACCGCGCCGACGAGCGGATCGACGGTGCGCGGCTCGGTCACCCTCGTCGCCAGCGCCCAGGACGACGTCGGCACGACGCGGCTGAGCTTCTGGAGCGGAGCGACGCGGCTGGGCGACGCGACGAGGGCGTCGGGCGGGACGTGGCGCCTGACCGTCTCGGCCTCGTCCTACCCGGCCGGGCGGTACGCGATCGTCGCGCACGCCTACGACGCCGCGGGGAACCTCGGGCGGAGCGCCTCCATCACCCTCAAGCGCTGAGCGGCTGAGGGGGGCACCGGCCCCCCTCAGCCCCGGGCGACGAGCAGCACGTCGGCGCGGTCCCAGTTCTCGACGGTCTGCAGCACCCAGAAGGCCCCGAAGAGGGCGAGGGCGACCGCCTCGCCGAGGAGGAGCCACTGCTCGCCGAGCAGCTCCGCTCCCCGCCCCGTGAGCAGCAGGACCACCAGCGCCGCATCGACCGCGGCGATCAGCACCGCGAGAACGGCGTAGCAGCGGGAGTAGAAGCGCGGCGTCCCCGGCCCGCTCGCCCCCTCCGAGCGCACCGCGACGGCGTGCAGACCGGCGGTGACGGCGATCAGCAGGAAGAAGACGCCGGCGGCGGCGTAGTGGCCGAGCCGCAGGAACGACGGGAGCGTGCTCCAGGCGGCCAGGGCGATCAGGAGGGCGGCAGCGACCGCAGTGCGGACGAGCGCCCAGCGGTCGAGGACCCGGTCGAGGGCGAGCAGGACCACGGAGGCGACGAGGACGGCCGCAGCGGTGACCAGGTAGGCCGGCAGGGACGCGGCGACCTCCTCCGCGGCCGTCGCGGGCAGGCACGACGCCCCTCCCGCCGGGCACGCCGCTCCGAGGAGGCGCTGCAGCTCCTCCGAGGCGAGGGGTACCGGCACGATCGCGATGACCGGTGCCGTCATGCCCGCCAGCAGCAGGAGGAAGCGCCGGACGCTCCTCCCGGCGAGGACGACCAGCGCGACTCCGACCGCGAAGAGCGCCCCGGTGAAGAGGGAGCGGACCGGGGTGTAGTACGAGGCGCTGATCGAGCGCAGCGGGCCTCCGACGAGGAGCTGGTGGACGAGGCCGGCCGCCAGGAGCACCACGGCCGCGACCAGGGAGAGGCGGACGTAGCGGTAGGTGCGGAGGGAGGAGACGGCGCCGGCTCCGCCCAGCGCGTCGCCGCGGGCCACCCGGCTACTCCGCGCGCAGACCGGAGGAGGCGAGGGCGAAGTCGACGTCGATGCGGATCGCGACGCGCAGGGGGTTGGGGCGCGGGGTGCGGTAGCGCTGAGAGTAGAGCTCGACGGCGTGCTGCACGGCGTCCGGCTCCTCCTCGATCGACGCGGGGCCGCCGAGGCTCAGCCACCGGATGCCGTCGACCTGCCCCACCGTCGCGGTGCCGCCGCGCCGGACGTTGAGCACCTTCTGGCTCTCGCGCGAGGTGATGACGCGGACGACGCCGTCCTCGTAGGTGAAGCCCACGGCGACCACGTGCAGGCGGCCCTGGCGGCCGGGGGTGGAGAGGGTGGCCAGGTGGCGCTCGGTGACGAAGGCGAGGCCGTCGGCGCTCAGGATGCTCATCCCGTGAGCGTAACCGGAGGCGCCGAACCGGTCCTGAGGGCGGACCGCGGCTCAGCCCTCGAGGATCAGCGCCTCGCCCTGGCCGCCTCCGCCGCAGAGCGCGGCGACGCCCAGCCCGCCGCCCCGGCGCTGGAGGGCCAGCGCCAGGTGCAGGGCCAGCCGTGCTCCGGAGGCGCCCACCGGGTGGCCGAGCGCGATCGCCCCGCCGTCGAGGTTGACCGCCTCGGGCTCGACGCCGAGGTCGTCCGCCGACTGGAGGACCACGGACGCGAACGCCTCGTTGATCTCGATCAGGTCGAGGTCGGAGACCATCGCACCGCGGCGGCCGAGCGCCTGGAGGATCGCCGCCGACGGCTGCGAGTGCAGGGAGTTGTCCGGTCCCGCGACCTGCCCGTGCTCGGCGACGGTCGCGAGCCAGGGCAGTCCCCGCTCGCGGGCCCAGCCGCGGGACACGACGACCAGGGCGGCGGCTCCGTCGGTGATCGGGGAGGAGCTGCCCGCCGTGATCGTGCCCTCGGGAGAGAACGCGGGGGCCAGCCGGGCGAGCGTCTCGACCGTGCTGTCCTCCCGGATCCCGTCGTCGGCGGACACGACCAGGTCCGGCCCGCGCCGCTGCGGCACCGAGACCGGCACGATCTCCTCGGCGAGCACGCCGGTGGACCGGGCCTCGGCGGCCCGCTGGTGCGAGAGCGCGGCGAAGGCGTCCTGGCGCTCGCGGCGGATGCCCCGCTCGGCGTTGCCGTCGTCGGTCACCCTCCCCATCAGGCGGCGGTCGAACGGATCGAGCAGGCCGTCGTGCAGGAGCGCGTCCTCGAGCGGACGCGGGCCGACACCCAGGCCGGAGCGGGACCCGAGCAGGAGGTGCGGTGCGTTCGTCATCGACTCCTGCCCTCCGGCGACGACCACCCGCGCCTCGCCGAGCCGGATCATCCGTGCCGCGTCGATCACCGCGGTCAGGCCGGACAGGCAGAGCTTGTTGATCGTGACCGCCGGGACGTCCCAGCCCAGGCCCGCGAGGACCGCGGTCTGCCGGGCGGGGCCCTGGCCGGCCCCGGCCTGGATCACCTGGCCGAGCACGACCGCGTCGACGTCGGCCGCGGAGGCGCCCGCGCGCTCGAGCGCCCCGCGGATCGCGGCGGCGCCGAGCTCGACGCCCGAGAGCGGCGCGAAGGCTCCGGAGAAGCGGGCGAACGGGGTGCGGGCGCCCCCCAGGATCACGGGGGTGGTGTCGTCAGTGGACACGGGGACTCCTTCTCGACGGTGAGAGCGGTGAAGCGGTGGGGGAGACGGATGCCGGGAGCGGGCCCGGCTCACGGGACGAGCAGGATCTTCCCGCGGACGTGGCCGTCCTCGCTGAGCCGGTGCGCCTCGGCGGCCTGCTCGAGCGGGAGGCGCGGACCGGTCTCGACCGAGAAGCGCCCCTCGCTCGCCAGCCGGGCGGCCAGCGGCACGCCCTCGCGGCGGAGGCGCTGCTCCTCCTCGGTCAGCGGCACGGGGCTGCCGCCGCTCCAGGCACGGATGCCCAGCTCTGCCGCCTGCGGGCCGGCGACCACTGTGCCGACATGCTGCGGATCCGCGACCAGCGCGAGCGAGGCGGCGAGCGCCTCGTCCGTCCCGGCCGCGTCGAGCACGCGGTCGACGCCCTCCGGCGCCGCGGCGCGCAGCCGCTCGAGCAGTCCGGGCCCGTAGGCGACCGGCACCGCTCCGAGCGCGCGCAGCGCCTCGTGGTTCGCCGGGCTCGCCGTGGCGATCACCCGGGCTCCGCGGTCGACGGCGAACTGGATCGCCGCCCGGCCGACCGCTCCGGCGCCCGCATGGACGACGAACGTCGATCCCTCGGCGACGGCGAGCGAGACGACCGCCTGGTAGGCGGTGGAGACCGGGATGCCGAGCGCGGCCGCCTCCTCGAAGCCGAGTCCGTCGGGGAGCGGATCGAGGGAGTCGGGGGAGACGGCGACGGCGGTCGCGTAGGTGCCGGTGGCGCCGCTGACGATCACCCGGTCGCCGACGCTCCACCCGGTCACGCCCGGTCCGACGGCGGAGACCACGCCGGAGCCGTCCGACCCGAGCCTCCGCGGACCGTCGAACGGCGGGCTCGGGCGCAGTCCGGAGCGCACCTTCCACTCGATCGGGTTCACGCCGGCCGCGCGGACGGCGACCACCAGGGAGCCGGGCCCCGCCTCGGGCTCCGGCGCCTCGACGGTCTCGAGCACCTCGGGTCCGCCGATCCGCTCGTACTGCACGATCCTCGCCATGTCGTCCTCCTCCTCGCGGGCCACCGCCCGCTCCGGTCGTCTCAGTCCAGCAGACTCTCGCGCACCTGGCGGCGCAGCACCTTGCCGATCAGCGAGGTCGGCAGCTCGTCCACCGGGACGATCCGCTTGGGCACCTTGTACGGCGTGAGGTGCAGCCGGCAGAAGTCGCGCAGCGCCTCCGGATCCACCGCCGTCCCGGCCCGCAGGACCACGGCCGCAGCGACGCTCTCGCCGCCGTCCTCGCGGGGGAGCCCGACGACGGCCGCGCGGGTCACGTCGGGGTGCGACTCCAGCACTCCCTCGACCTCGGAGGGGGAGACGTTGAAGCCGCCGGTGATGATGAGCTCCTTGGCCCGGTCGACGATCGTCACGAAGCCGTCGGCCGAGACGGTCGCGATGTCGCCGGTGCGCAGCCAGCCGCCGGGGAGGAGGGCCTCGGCCGTCTCCTCCGGCCGCTTCCAGTACCCCTGGAACACCTGCGGCCCGCGGAGCAGGAGCTCGCCGGACTCGCCCGGGCCGCGGTCGATCGACGGATCCGCGGGGTCGACGAGGCGGATCGTCGTGCTGGGGAAGGGCACGCCCACGGTGCCGGGCCGCCGGGTCGGGCCCACCGGGTTGCCGAGGGCGACCGGCGAGCTCTCGGTCATGCCGTAGCCCTCGACCAGGAGGCCCCGGCTCGCGCGCTCCCAGCGGTCCACCGTCGCGACCGGCAGGCTCATCGCTCCCGAGATCGCGAAGCGGATGCCGCGCAGGTCGAGCTCGTGGCGCTCGGAGGCGCGGGCCAGCGCGTCGTACACGGGCGGCACTGCGGGGAGGAAGGTGGGCGGCGACGACTTCGCGGCCGCCTTCACGAGGCCGACGTCGAAGGTCGGGAACAGCACCACCTTCGCGCCGATGCTGATCGCGAAGGTCAGGCACAGCGTCAGCCCGTAGGCGTGGAACAGGGGGAGCACCGCGTAGAACGTCTCGTCGCCCTCGCGCAGGCCCGGAACCCAGGCGCGGCCCTGCAGGGCGTTCGCGCGGAGGTTCGCGTGCGAGAGGATCGCGCCCTTGGGCGTCCCGGTCGTGCCGCTCGTGTACTGCAGCAGGGCGGTGTCGCCGAGGACCGGGCGGGGGTGCGAGCGCGCGATGCGGCGGTTCTTCAGCAGCGACGCGAAGGGCACCAGGGAGCGGCTGCGGGGAGTCGCGGTCAGCTTCTCGCGCGACCGGCGCACCGACGGCAGGGGGAGCCGCAGCGCCAGACGCTTGCCGAGCGGGAAGGAGCGGGTGAGGTCGACGGAGACGACGCGCTCGACGCCCAGGTCGGCGGGCATGGTCGCGACGACGTCGGCGATCTTGTCCCAGACGACCGCGAACCGGGCGCCGTGGTCCTCGAACTGCCGCCGCAGCTCGCGCGGCGTGTAGAGCGGGTTGTGCTCGACCACGATCGCTCCGAGGCGGAGAGCGGCGTAGAACGCCACCACGTGCTCCGGGCAGTTCGGGAGCACCAGCGCGACGCGGTCGCCGACGCGCACGCCCAGGCGCCGCAGGCCCTCCGCCGCGCGCGCGACCTGCTCGCCGAGCTCGGCGTAGCTGGTCTCGGCGCCGAAGAACTCGAGGGCGGTGCCGCGCCGGTACCGCGCGACCGAGTCCTCGAGCAGGTCGACGAGGGTCTGGGAGGGAGGGTCGATCTCGGCGGGCACTCCCTCCGCGTAGGAGGTCAGCCACGGCTTCGTCGCCAGGTTCGAGGATCCGGAGGTCACGGGCCGAGTATCGGGCACCCGCCTCCGCACTTCCTCCGAGGCGCGCGGAGGGGGTGCCGCAGCGGACGCGGGAGCGGCAGGCTGGCGGCATGAGCGCAGCCATCGACCTCCTCCGCGACGCCTTCGGCCGGGTGCACGAGAACGTGCACGCCGTCCTCGACGACAGCACCCCCGATCAGCTCGCGTTCCGCGCGGACGCCCGCTCGAACTCGCCCGCGTGGCTCGTCTGGCATCTGGTCCGGGTGCAGGACGACCACCTCGCCCCGCTCGCCGGTCACGAGCAGGTGTGGACGGCCGACGGCTTCCACGGACGGGCCGGCCTGCCCTTCGGACCCGACGAGACCGGCTACGGGCAGGAGCCGGCCGAGGTGGCGGCGCTCGCCGCGGTGCCCGCCGCGCTGCTCGCGGAGTACGCCGACGCCGTGCACCGGCAGACGCTCGCCCTCCTCGACACGCTCGGCGACGAGGACCTGGAGCGCGTCGTCGACGAGCAGTGGGATCCGCCGGTGACCCTCGGGGTGCGGCTGGTCTCGGTGATCGACGACGACACGCAGCACGTCGGCCAGGCCGCGTACGCGAAGGGTCTCGCCGAGCGCTCGGCGCGGTGAGCCCGGCCTCTACGCTGGCGGGATGCGCGCGCTCCGGACCCTGCCCGCGAGCGCCGTCCTCGCCCTCGCGAGCGCGCTGACCCTCGTCGGCTCCTGGATCCCCTCCTACTGGAACGACGAGGCCGCGACCCTCCGCCTGGCACGGCTCCCGGTGGGGGAGCTCCTCGCCTTCGTGCAGGAGAAGGACGCGGTGCACCTGGTCTACGGCCTGCTGATGCACGGCTGGATCGCCCTCGCCGGGGAGTCGGAGCTCGCGGTCCGCGCGCCGTCCGCTCTTGCGACGGGAGCGGCGGCGGCGTGCGTCGTCCTCCTGCTGCGCGCGTTCGATCGGCCCCGGGCGGCGCTCCTCGCCGCGGCGGTGCTCGTGCTGCTCCCGCGGTCGTCGTTCTCGGGGACCGAGGCGCGCTCCTCCGCTCTGGCCACCGCTCTCGTGGTGGGAGCGGCGGTCCTCGTCGTGCGGGCGGCCCGCTCCGGAGGCGCCCTGCGCTGGATCGCGTTCGCGGCCGTCGCGGGTCTCGCGAACGCCGTCTTCCTCTACTCCGTGCTGGCGCTGCCGGCTCTCGTCGCCCTCGCCGCTGCCGCAGCGCCCCGGGGTGCCGTGCGGGCTCTCGCGCCGACCGCCCTCTCCGCGCTGGGCGCCGTGCCGGTGCTGCTCCTCGCGGTCGGGCAGAGCGGCCAGGTCGGCTGGCTCCGCTCGCAGCCCGTGACCGCGTTCACCGTCCTGGTCGAGCCGTTCTTCGGATCCGCGTGGTGGCTGGCCGGGACCGCCGTCGCGGTCCTCGCGGTCGCCGCGGTGCGGGGCGGCCTGCGCGGGCCGCTCCTGCCGGCCCTCGTCCTCTGGATCGTGCTGCCGACGGCGGTGCTGGTGCTCGGGACCCTCCTCCTCGAGCCGATGTTCACCCCGCGCTACCTCGCGTCGAGCACCCCCGCCCTCGCGGTCCTCCTCGGCCTCGCGCTCGACTCGTGGAGCGGCCGGACGGGCGTCGCCCTCCTCGCCGTGATCGCAGTGGCCGCCCTGCCGGTCCTGGTGCAGATGCGCACGGTCACCGGGAAGCCCGCCGGGCAGGACCTCCGCGGTCTGGCCGCCGCCGTCCAGGAGCGGGCCCGTCCGGGCGACGCTGTCCTCCTCGGCTCCTCCGGGACGGTCTCGCTCCGGCCCCGCCTGGCGCTCGCCGCCTATCCGGAGGCGTTCGCGGGCGTGGACGACGTCGCCCTCGCTGCTGCGTACGAGACGACGGGGACGTACTCCGACCGCCTGCTGGAGGGCGACGCCCTGCGTGCGGCCCTCGCCGGGGAGGACCGGGTCTGGCAGGCGCTGCCCGCGGGCGAGGCGGACACGGTGCTCGCCGAGACGGGGTTCGTCGCGCGCGAGCGGATCCGGGTGCCGACGACGGTGCTGACGCTGTGGGAGCGCCCGGAGGGCCGCTGATCCGGAGCATCCGGGGCGACGCCGCACCGGAGTGGACGGACCCCGGAGCGCCCGGAGCCCCGCCGACGGGGAGCCGCTACCCTTGTCCCCGGCGCCGTCGCAGAGCGGCGGCGTCCGCGGAGCGAGGACCGCGCCACCGAGAGGACCCGAACGTGACGTTGCCCGAGACCACGACCACCGCCATCGCGAAGCGGAAGGGGCGCGACGTCGCCCCCGAGATCGCTCGCTCCTGGCTGCTGGTGAACGCCACCCGCACCGAGACGTTCGACTCCGCGCACGCGTCCCGCGCCGACCAGATCGTCCTCGACATCGAGGACGCGGTCGACCCCAAGGCGAAGCCCGACGCGCGGAACGACGTCGCGGAGTGGCTGACCGGCGAGAAGCGCGCCTGGGTCCGCATCAACGACCACTCCACCCCGTTCTGGTCCGACGACGTCGACGCGCTGAAGGGCCTGCCCGGCCTCGCCGGCGTCATGCTCGCGAAGACCGAGGCCGCCGAGCACGTCACCGAGACCTTCGACCGCCTCGGCGGTTCCACTCCGGTGCTCGCCCTGGTCGAGTCCGCCCTCGGCATCGAGGAGGCGGTCTCGATCGCCCGCGCCCGCGGCACCTTCCGCCTCGCCTTCGGCAGCGGCGACTACCGCCGGGACACCGGCACCAGCGCCGACGACCTCGCGATGGCCTATCCGCGCTCGCGCCTGGTCGTCGCCTCGCGGATCGGCGACCTGCCCGGCCCGATCGACGGACCGACCGTCTCGAACAGCCACCCCGTGCTGCGCGAGCAGTCCGCGCTGACGGTCTCGCTCGGCCTCACCGGGAAGCTCTGCCTCGACACCGAGCAGCTCGCCGTGATCAACGAGGTCATCAGCCCGACGCCGTCCGACGTCGCCTGGGCCCGCGACTTCCTCGACGACTTCGAGGCCCGCGGCCGCGTCATCCGCGACGGCAGCGACCTGCCCCGTCTGGGCCGCGCCAAGAAGATCGACAAGCTGGCCACGGCGTTCGGCGTCAACCCGCTGTGATCCGTCGCGGCGAGGGCGCCTCCGCGGCACACTGAGGGAGCCGCGGAGACCCTCCCGCGCAGGACGGAGACTCCGATGGGCGCGGTCAGCACCTTCCTCTGGTTCGACGACGCCGCGGGGGAGGCGGCGCGCTTCTACACGGAGCTGGTGCCGAACTCGCGGATCACCGGAAGCCAGGTGCTGCCGGAGGGCTCCCCGTCGCCCGGCGAGGTGCTGTCGGTGACGTTCGAGCTCGACGGGCAGCGGTTCCAGGCGATCAACGCCGGGCCGCGGTTCCCGTTCACCGAGGCCGTCTCGATCGTCGTGACCGTCGGCAGCCAGTCCGAGCTCGACCGGCTGTGGGACGCCCTGATCGCGGACGGCGGCGAGGAGAGCCGGTGCGGCTGGCTCCGCGACCGCTGGGGGCTGTCCTGGCAGATCGTGCCGGAGGTCCTCCCGCGTCTGCTCGGAGGCGCCGACCCCGAGGGCGCCGCACGCGCACTGCAGGCGATGCTCGCGATGGGCCGCCTCGAGATCGCGGAGCTGGAGCGGGCCTATGCCGGCGCGTGACTCCGGTCGCCCGCGCCGCTCGACCTCGCTGCGGCGCGCGTACCTCCGCGACTACCGCTACGCCTACGGCTCGCGCTTCGTGCACCTGCGGGAGGGCTGGGACGTGTCGCGGTACGCGTCCGGCGACGGCGCTCCGGTGCTGCTCATCCCCGGGATCTACGAGACGTGGCAGTTCCTCCGGCCCATCGCCGAGAGGCTGCACGCGGCGGGCCGTCCGATCCACGTGCTGCCGGCGCTCGGCTACAACACGCGGCCGATCGTCGCGTCGGCCGGACTCGGCCAGGACTACCTGCGCGAGCACGATCTGCGCGGAGTCGTCGTCGTCGCGCACAGCAAGGGCGGCCTGATCGGCAAGCACATGATGGTCGTCGACGACCGCGAGGACGGGCGCATCGAGCGGATGATCGCCGTGTCCACCCCGTTCAACGGCTCGTCGCTCGCGCGGATCGCCCCGGCGCGGGCGCTCCGCGAGTTCGCGCCGCACCGCCCGCTCATCCGCTCCCTGCTGGCCGAGCGCGAGGCCGACGCCCGCATCACGTCGATCTACGGCATGCGCGACCAGTACATCCCCGGAGGGAGCCGCCTCGCCGGCGCACGCGAGAACATCGCGGTGTCGGTGGTCGGCCACTTCGCGCTGCTCTCGAGCCCGAAGGTCCTCGACCTCATCGCCGCCCGGGTCTGAGGCCGGATCGGATCCGCCGGGCTCGCCGCCCGCGTGAGGCGCCTGCCGTGCGGCGCGACCTCGACCGGACGCGGGCCGAGTCGGCGACGGGCCGAGCCGCCCGCCGTGCTCAGGACCAGGGCTTGAGCAGCACGAGCGGGATCTGCCGCTCGGTCTTCGTCTGGTACTCGGCGTAGTCCGGCCACGCGGCGACCGCGCGCTCCCACCAGGCCGCGCGCAGATCGCCCTCGAGCACGCTCGCGGTGAAGTCCTTCTTCACCGGCCCGTCCTGCAGCTCGACGTGCGGCTCCTTGAGCATGTTGCCGTACCAGACGGGGTGCTCGGGCGCGCCGCCCTTGGACGCGACGACCACGTACTCGCCCTCGTGCTCGACGCGCATCAGCGCGGTCTTGCGGAGCTTCCCGCTCTTCGAGCCGACGGTGGTCAGGACGATGATGGGGCGGCCTCGGAGGAGGTCGCCCTCGGCTCCGCCGGTCCGCTCGTAGAGCTCCGCCTGCTCGCGGGCCCACTCGGACGTGCTGGGTTCGTACTCTCCTGTCAGCGGCATGACTCCGATCGTACGGCCGCGGCGGCCCCGGCGGCCGACCCGCGTGCAGGAGGATGGAGCGGTGTTCTCCGCAGACCCGTTCGACCGAGCCCGCATCGCCCTCCTGCGCGACGACCTGATCCGCGCCCGCTACGGCGTGGACGCCGTGCGGGGGCTCTGGGGCGACGAAGCGGCCGAGGCGCTGCACCGAGGCGACCGGGTCCCCGCCCGCCGCGCCCTCGAGCGCAGCGGCGACCACGACGCGCTGGCCACCCTCGCCCGCCTGTTCCTCCTGGCCGATCCCGTCTCGGCCGACGACGCGGAGGAGGCGTTCGGCGCTCTCTCGCTGGAGGGAGCGGAGGAGCTCGGCCTGGTGCGCGTCGAGGCCGGAGCCGTCGTCACCGCGGCGCTCGACCTGCGGCCCTACGACGTGGTCGACCAGCGCGGCGCGGCCTCGTGGTGGATCGCCTCCGACCTCGGGGAGCTCGCCCTCGGCCGCGCGCTCGACGAGGACCACGTGCTCGGAGTCGGCGGCGCGAGCCTCACGCTGACCGGGCTGATGATCCAGCGGCCCGTCGGCCGCGTGCTCGATCTGGGGACCGGCTGCGGGATCCAGGCGCTGCACGCCTCCCGCCACGCCGAGCAGGTGGTCGCCACCGACATCTCCGAGCGCGCGCTCGCGCTCGCCTCCTTCACCGCGGCGCTCAACGGGATCGAGAACATCGAGTTCCGCCTCGGCAGCCTCTACGAGCCGGTCGCGGGCGAGCGCTTCGATCACATCGTCACGAACCCGCCGTTCGTCATCACGCCGCGCGCCGAGGGCGTCCCCTCCTACGAGTACCGGGACGGCGGGCTCGAGGGCGACGAGATCGTGCGCCGCGTGATCCTCGGAGCGGCCGAGCACCTGGTCCCCGGCGGTGTCGCGCAGCTCCTGGGGAACTGGGAGTACCGGGAGGGCGCGGACGCCTTCGACCGGATCGCGGACTGGCTCGCCGACGCCCGCAGTCCGCTGGAGCAGGCGCTCGAGGCGGGGCCGGAGGGGCTCGACGCCTGGATGGGCGGGACCGCCTCTCCGCTGGACGTCTGGGTCGTGGAGCGCGAGCGTCAGGACCCGGCGGTCTACGCCGAGACCTGGATCCGGGACGGCGGCACGACCCGCGGCCCCGCGTTCGACGCGCTGGTCGACGCCTGGCTGACCGACTTCGAGCGGCGCGGCGTGACCGGCGTCGGCTTCGGCTTCGTCACGCTCCGCCTGCCCGAGCAGCCCCGCCCGCCGATCCGCCGCCTCGAGCGCATCACCACGCCGGTGGCGACCGCGGGCCTGGGCGGGCACCTCGCCGCCTGCCTGGACGCGGCCGAGGCCCTCGCCCCGCTCGACGACCGCGCTCTGGCCGGCCTCGCCCTGGTGGTCGCCGGAGACGTCACGGAGGAGCGGCACTACTGGCCGGGCAACGACGATCCGACGGTGCTGCGGCTGCGCCAGGGCGGGGGCTTCGCGCGAGTGGAGGAGGTCGACACGGCGCTCGCCGCCGTGGTCGGCGCCTGCGACGGCGAGCTCTCGGTGGCGGCGATCGCGGCGGCGGTCGCCTCGCTCCTCCAGGTCGAGGAGGAGGCGGTGTCCGACTCGGTGCTGCCGCGGGTGCGCGAGCTGGTGGAGACGGGCCTGCTGCGGCTGCCCTAGGGGGCGGGGGCGGCTAGAAGAGGGTGGCGGAGTCCTCGACGGCGGGAGCGGCGGGGGCGGCCGGAGCGGCCGGAGCAGCGGCGGTCGGCCATCCGGGCCCGGCGTCGACGGGCTGCCGGCGCTGGTAGGCGGTCGCGGCGCTCCGGGCGCGGACGTCGGCGGCCTCGTTCATCCGGTGGTTGGCGTGCCCCTTCACCCACTCGAAGGTGACGGCCCGGCCCTGCAGCTCCTCGTCGAGCGCCTTGATGATCTCGACGTTCATCACCGGCTTGCCGTCGGCCTTGCGCCAGCCCTTCCGCTTCCAGCCCGGCAGCCACTCGGTGCAGGCCTTGATGGCGTACTGGCTGTCGCAGAGGATGTGCAGCGGCTCCTCCTCCTGCGCGGTCGCGCGCAGCAGCTCGAGCACGGCGGTGAGCTCGCCGATGTTGTTCGTGCCGTGCGACCAGCCGCCCGCGGCCCAGCGCTCGTCGTCGACGTACCAGGCCCAGCCGGCGGGGCCGGGGTTGCCCAGTGCGGACCCGTCTGCGGCGGCGATGATGCTCACGTGCGTCTCTCCTCGTGCTCTCGGTGCTCGCGCCGGTGCGGCGCCCTCCGAGGGTAGTCGGCGGGCGGGGCGGTCCGCGGCGCGCGGCGCGGAGTCAGGCGGAGGAGGAGCGGCGCGCGATCGTCACCCGCGTCGAGTACGGCATCGCAACGGTCCGGCTCTCGCCGAACTCCTCGTCCAGCACGGCGTCGACCGCCGCGAGGACCGCGGCGCGCTCCTCGTCGGGCATCGCGATGACATAGCTGCGGGACGCGAACATGTCGCGCACGCCGGCGCGGTCCAGCTCGAAGGACCACTCGAAGGCGGCGAACGCCACCCGCTCCAGAGCGGAGCCGAGCGGCGGGCGGAGCGTCTCGAACCGCTCGGCGGTGGACGCTCCGGCGACCTCGCCCAGCCGGTGCACCCAGGGGACCGACTCGTCGCGGATGTTCCACACCAGCGCGAGCACGCCCTCCGGGACCAGGACCCGGGCGACCTCGGCTCCCGCGCGCTCGGCGTCGACCCAGTGCCACGACTGCGCGGCGGTGACGAGCTCCGCGGAGGCGTCCGCGGCCGGGATCGCCTCGGCCGTCCCCTCCTCGGGGCGGACCCCGGGCAGATTCCACGCGAGGCGCGCGAGCATCTCCGCGTCGGGCTCGACCGCGGTGACGTCGAGGCCGCGGGACGCGAGCGACGCGGTGAACTTGCCCGTTCCCGCGCCCAGGTCCACGGCGCGCAGCCGGGCGGAGGCATCGGCTCCCGCCGCACGGGCCCGCTCCGGGACGAAGGCGCCCGCCACCCGCGCGGGAGCGTGCCCCACGATCCAGTCGACGGCGTCGTCCGGGTACCCGGGGCGCCCGCGGTCGTAGGCGTCGACCGCGCTGCCGAAGGAGCGTCCGAGCCCGCTCACCGCGCGTCCGCCGCTCGCGCGAGCACGTCCACCGCGTAGCCGTAGCCGGCGATCCCCGCGCCGACGATCACGGCCACCGCGACGTCCGAGAGGTAGGAGTGCTGCCGGAACGCCTCGCGGCGGTGCACGTTGCTCACGTGCACCTCGACCATCGGCAGCTCGGTCGCGAGGACGGCGTCGCGGATCGCGATCGACGTGTGCGTGTACGCCCCGGCGTTGAGCACCACTCCCGAGACGGTGCCGCGGGCCGCGTGCAGCCGGTCGACGATCGCGCCCTCGGAGCTGCTCTGGAAGGTCTCGACCGTGAAGCCGTGCCGCTCGGCCGCCTCCGCCGCCAGCGCCTCGGCGTCGGCGAGGGTGTCCGAGCCGTAGAGCTCGGGCTCGCGGGTGCCGAGCAGGTTCAGGTTCGGGCCGTTGAGGACGAGGATCGGCAGCTTCACGCTCCGACCCTAGCGCCGGGCGTCCCCGCGAGCGGGAGTGGCGGCAGCGCCGCTCGCAGGAGGATCAGCTCGCGCGCATGGGCGTCCAGGCGCCGGTCCTCCTCGGTGCGCAGCTCGAGAGGCGGGACCGGCTCGGCCGCGCCGTCGGCGCCCCGCACCACGAAGACGCTCCGGCACTGCGTGGTCAGCTCCAGCTCGCCGGTCCGCGGGTCCCCGGAGCGCACGTGCACCGCCAGGTGCATGCTCCGCGCGCTCGTGTGGATGAGGCGCGCCTCCACCTCGACGAGGTGCCCGATGCGCACCGGACGGTAGAAGTGGATCCCGCCCGAGTAGACGGCCACCGCGTCACGGCCGGTCCAGCGCTGCGCGACCGCGTCCGCCGCCTCGTCGATCCAGCGCATCACGATCCCGCCGTGGGCGTTGCCGCCCCAGTTCACGTCGCCCGGCGCCGCGAGGAAGCGGAACACGATCCGCGGACCGGTGCCCTCCTCGGTGTACTCCTGCGCCCGCATCACGTCGTGCAGCCGTCGGCGGCCCTCGATGCGGGCGGCGGCGCCCTCGGCGAGGGACAGGTCCTCGATCGAGCGGGGCCTCCACTCGGGGACCGATCGCGGCCTCTTCCCGTCGTCGACGGCGACGAACACGAGGAGGCAGTGCGTCGCGTCCTCGTAGACGCCGGTCCGCGGATCCGCCTGCGCGACCTGCACCAGCACGTGCATGCTCGTGCGCCCGGTGTGGATGACGCGGGCGGTCGCCTCGATCAGGTTGCCGACCGAGATGGGCCGGGTGAAGTGGACGTTGCCGACGTACGCCGTCACGCAGTAGCCGCCGCTCCAGCCCACGGCGCAGGCGTAGCCGGCCTTGTCGATCCACTCGAGGACGCGGCCCGCCTGGGCGCTGCGGCCGTCTGCGGTGGCGTCCTGCGGAGCGGCGAGGAAGCGGAGCGTGATGCGGTCGGTCATGGTGCCCGTCGTCGTGGGAGCGGAAGGGGGAGTGGACCCGCGGGGGTGCGAGGAGAGGGGGATGATCCGCCCGCGGGCCACAGGGGTGTCCGGCCGCAGCCGGCTCGGTTCGGGGGATCAGGCCGCCAGCGGCAGCTTCTCGGCGAGGAGCCGGAGCCGCAGGGCCTGGAGCTCGGCGGTCAGCTCGGGCGGAAGGCGGTCGCCGAACCGCGCGAAGAACTCCTCCGTGAGCGCGCACTCCTCCAGCCACGCCTCGACCGGGACGGAGAACAGCTCCTCCTTCTGGGCCGCGGAGAGCAGGAGCCCGTGCGTGTTGATCGCGAGCGGCAGGTCGCCCAGGGGGCTCCGTCGCGCCTCCGCGAGCCCCTCCAGGCGGCGGACGAGCCACTGCAGCACCCGCGCGTTCTCGCCGAAGCCGGGCCAGAGGAACTCGCCGTCCGCGTCCTTCCGGAACCAGTTGACCTGGAACACGGCCGGCGCCGCATCGCCGAGCTCGGCACCGATCGCGAGCCAGTGCGCGAAGTAGTCGGCCATGTTGTAGCCGCAGAAGGGGAGCATCGCGAAGGGGTCGCGGCGCAGCTCCCCGACCGTGCCCTCCGCGGCCGCGGTCTTCTCGGAGGCGACGGTCGCTCCCAGGAAGACGCCGTGCTGCCACGAGGTGGCCTGCGTGACCAGCGGGACGTTGCTCGCCCGTCGGCCGCCGAAGACGATCGCGTCCAGCGGCACGCCCTCATGGGCGTCCCAGTCGGCGGAGAGCGACGGGCACTGCACGGCCGGAGCGGTGAAGCGGGAGTTGGGGTGCGCGGCGGGCGTGCCGGACTCCGGCGTCCACGGCTGCCCGCGCCAGTCGGTCAGCCGCTCCGGGACCTCGTCGGTCAGGCCCTCCCACCACACGTCGCCGTCCTCGCGGAGCGCGACGTTGGTGAAGATCGTGTTGCCCCAGAGCGTCTGCACGGCGTTCGGGTTCGAGCTCTCCCCGGTGCCGGGAGCGACGCCGAAGAAGCCCGTCTCCGGGTTCATCGCCCAGAGGCGTCCGTCCGTCCCGCGGCGCATCCAGGTGATGTCGTCCCCCAGTGTCTCGACCCGCCAGCCGGGGATCGCGGGCTGCATCATCGCGAGGTTGGTCTTGCCGCACGCGCTCGGGAAGGCGGCTGCGACGTGGTAGCGCCGGCCCTCGGGGGAGACGATGCGGATGAGCAGCATGTGCTCGGCGAGCCAGCCCTCCTCGCGCCCCATCGCCGAGGCGATGCGCAGGGCGAAGCACTTCTTCGCCAGCAGGGCGTTGCCGCCGTAGCCGGAGCCGTACGAGACGATCTCGCGCGTCTCGGGGAACTGGGTGATGTACTTCACCGGGCTGCACGGCCAGGCGACGTCCTCGCGGGTGACGCCGTCGGCGTCGCGGAGGGGCAGCCCCACGGTGTGCACGCCGCGGACGAACGGGGTCTCCTCGGTGAAGGCGGCGAGCGGCTCGGAGCCCACGCGCGCCATGATCCGCAGGTTCAGCACCGCGTAGGCCGAGTCGGTGACCTGGACGCCCAGCTGCGAGAGCGGACCGCCGACAGGCCCCATCGAGAACGGGACGACGTACATCGTCCGTCCGCGCATCGCTCCGTCCAGGAGGGGAGCGAGCTCGGCCCTCATCGCGCCGGGCTCGCGCCAGTTGTTGGTCGGTCCCGCGTCGGCCTCGTCGACAGTGCAGATGAAGGTGCGGTCCTCGACCCGGGCGACGTCGTCCGGGTCGGTACGGGCCAGGAACGAGCCGGGCCGCCACTCCGGGTTGAGCGGGAGGAGCGTGCCGGAGGCGACGAGCCGCTCGGTCAGGCGGTACCACTCGGCGGGGGAGCCGTCGCTCCACTCGATCGCGTCGGGCTTCAGGATCGCGGCGGTCTCGCGCACCCAGCGGCGGAGGGCGAGCGGCGCCGGCGGCACGACGGGCGCGGGGACGGACGTCGGCGCGGTCATGGTGCTCGGCTCGAGTCGGACGGTGTTGCTGTAGATGCTCATGCTGGCTCCGCTTTCGGTGGTCGTCGTCGACGGGGGTGGGGAGTCGCCGGCCGCAGCCGGGGAGAGGCCGGCCGGGCCGGGAGGGGCGCTCGGTGGCGCCTCAGGCCAGGATGGAGGAGGATCAAGGGGTATTCCCGGCGCTCAGGCGGTCAAGAAACGGTCTTTTTGCGCTTCCGTCACAACAGATCGCTGGAGCTCGCCGTGTCCGATCCCTCGACGCCCGCACCGGGCTCCGACGCCGTGCTGCTCGGGCAGCGCCTGCGCCACTTCCGCACCCGGCGCGGGCTGACCCTCGGGCAGCTCGCGGAGCGCGTCGACGTGTCGGGGAGCCAGCTCTCGCTGATCGAGACGGGCCGACGCGAGCCGCGCCTCTCCCTCCTGCAGCGCCTCGCGGCCGCGCTCGGCGTCGAGCTGGCGGCGCTGCTCTCGGACGAGCCGCCGAGCGAGCGGGCCGCGCTGGAGATCGAGCTGGCGCGCGTGCAGAAGGGATCGCTCTACCGCTCGCTCAGCCTGCCCGAGTTCAAGGTCAACAAGGGGCTGAGCACGCCCGTGCTGGAGGCGTTCCTCGGCGTCTACCGCGAGCTCGCCCGCCGCCGGAGCGAGGCCAGCGCCACGCCGGAGGAGGCGCGCCGGGCCAACACCGCCCAGCGGCTCCAGCTGCGCGAGCGCAGCTCCCACCTGCCCGAGATCGAGGAGGTGGCGGGTGAGATGCTCCGCACCGTCGGGCACCGCGGAGGAGCACTGACCCACAGCTCCGTCTCGAAGATGGCCCGGCACCTCGGCTTCGAGATCATCCACGTCGGCGACCTGCCGCACTCGGCGCGATCGGTGATCGACCTCGCCAACGGCAGGATCTACCTCCCGCCCGCCTCGATCCCGGGAGGGCACGGCCTGAGGGCGCTCGCGCTGCAGGCGATGGCGCACCGCCTCCTCGGGCACGAGCGGCCGGTGACCTACGCCGACTTCCTCCGGCAGCGCCTCGAGATCAACTACTTCGCCGCCGCCTGCCTGATGCCGCTGGAGCCGGCCGTCGCGTTCCTCCAGGAGGCGAAGCGCGAGCGGGACATCTCGGTGGAGGACTTCCGGGACGGCTTCGGCGTCACCCACGAGGCCGCCGCCCTGCGCTTCACGAACCTGCTCACCTCGCACCTCGACATCCGGATGCACTTCCTGCGGGTGCTGGGGGACGGCTCCATCCAGAAGGCCTACGAGAACGACGGGCTGCCGCTGCCGACCGATGTCACCGGGGCCGTCGAGGGCCAGGTCGTCTGCCGCTACTGGTCGGCGCGCTCGGCGTTCACCCGGACCAACCGGACGACGGAGTACTACCAGTACGTCGACACCCCGGCGGGCACCTTCTGGTCGGCGTCGCAGACCGGGACGACCGCCACGGAGGAGTTCTCGATCACCGTGGGCGTCCCCTTCGCCGAGGCCCGCTTCTTCCGAGGCCGCGACACCGACCGCCGCGAGCTCTCCCGCTGCCCCGACGAGTCCTGCTGCCGGCGCGCCCCGTCGGAGCTCGCCGCGCGCTGGGACGGCAACGCCTGGCCGAGTGCGCGCCTGCACGCGCACGTGCTCGCGCCGCTGCCGTCGGGCACCTTCCCCGGCATCGACGACGCCGAGGTCTACGAGTTCCTCGACGCGCACGCTCGCGAGTCCTGACCCGCCCCGCCGCCGCCTCCTTCCCGTTGCGCGAGATGCCACTTGGGTACGCCCGCCTCGGCGTGTCGCGTACCCAAGTGGCATCTCGCGAAGGGGCTGTGGAGAACTCCTGCAGGGGTCGGGCGGGTCGGACATCCTCGGGGCATGGACAGCGAGCAAGCCGGGGTGACGGCGTCAAGGGACGGCACGACGAGGCGCGGTCTGGCAGCCGAGCATCCGATCGTCGTGTTCCGAGGGGCGCGGGCGGCGGTGGAGCCGCTCACCTTCGAGGAGCGGATCCGGGCTTACGGCGCGGTCATGCGCCCTGGCGAGTTCTTCTCGCACGCCACGGCGGCGCACCTGCTCGGCCTCCCGGGTCCGCGTCCCGGCGTGACGACGCCGCTCCACGTGTCCGTGGCGCCGCCCCAGCGCGCCGCACGCCGGATCGGTGTCCGCTCGCACCATCTGTGGGACCCCGCGGTCACGGTGATCGACGCGGGCTACCCGGTCGCCGACCCGGCGTCCACGTTCTGCCACCTGTCCGACTCGCTCTCCCTCGAGGACCTGGTCGTCCTCGGCGACGCGATCGTCGGGCGCGACGAGGAGGGGGAACGGCGCGGGTGGCGCATCGACCCGGAGGCGCTGACCTCTCGTGCGGTCTCGTTCCGGGGCCGCGGCGGGCGGCGGGCCCGCGAGGCGGTGCCCTGGGTGCGGGCGGGCGCGGAGTCCCCGATGGAGACGCGGCTGCGCCTCCTGCTCCTGCGGGCCGGGCTTCCGGAGCCGGAGCTGAACGTCGAGCTGTACGACGACGAGGGCCGGTTCGTCGCGCGGGTGGACCTCGTCTACCGCGACCGACGTGTCGTAGTCGAGTACGACGGCGACCAGCACCGCACGGACCGCGGGCAGTACGAGCGCGACATCCGGCGCACCGAGGCGATCGAGGCTCTCGGCTACCGGGTCGTCCGGGTGCGCTCCGCCGGCGTGCTCCTCCACCCCGAGGAGACCGTCGCCCGCGTGCGGCGGGCCCTGTTCGGCTGAGCTCCGCGAGATGCCACTTGGGTACGCCCGCCTCGGCGTGTCGCGTACCCAAGTGGCATCTCGCGGGGAGGGCCCGGGGGCGTCAGTCGGAGATGAGGGCGCGGGCCGTGCCCTCGTCGAGGATGAGGTCCGTGATGAGGCCGGCCGCCAGGGCGCCGCGCAGGCCCGGCAGCTTCGAGGCGCCCGACACGACGCAGATCCGGCGCGACGCGCGGCGCACGGTGGAGAGGTCCGGACCACTTGCACGTTCGTTCATGGGGATGTCGTCCCAGCTGCCGTCGGACCGGTAGAACACCGTCGCGACGTCGCCGACGACCCCGGAGCCACTGAGCGAGGTGAAGTCGCTCGGCTCCAGGTAGCCGCCGATGTAGACCTTCGAGGGGACCGCCGCGAACGGCGACCCGAGCCCGAACAGCGCCACGTCCATCCGCTGCTGCAGCTCCAGGACCCGGCGGGTGGAGCGCTCGCGCCACACGGCCTGCTTGGTGGTCGGGTCGTCGAAGAACGCCGGCACCGGGAACTGCTGGACCTTCGCGGCGTAGGCGTCGCCGAAGCGGCGGAGGATCTCGCTCGAGTAGTTGATGCCCGTGGTCTCGGTGTTGCCGGCGCCGTTCAGCTGCACGATCTGCGTGTTGTGCGTCTCCTTGGCGATCAGGTGGCGGCTGATCGCGCTCATCGTGGAGCCCCAGGCGATGCCGACGATCATGTTCGAGTCGATGAACTGCCCGAGGATCCTCGCCGCGGACAGGGCGACCCGTTCGAGCCGGTCGATCTCGCTGGTGTGGTCCGGCACCGGCACGATGTGCGCCGTGATGTCGAAGTGGGACCTCACCTCGGCCGACAGGGCGCTCGCCCGGTCGAGGGGGGAGCGGATCTGGATGTCGACCAGGCCGGTCGCGCGGGCGTGCGAGAGCAGGCGCGAGACCGAGGAGCGCGACGTGTGCAGCTCGTGCGCGATCGCGTCCATCGTCAGATCCTGCATGTAGTACAGCTGCGCCGCACGCAGCGCGTCCCGCGTCTTGTCGGGATGGGTCGCGTGGGTCGTCTCGTCGAGTTCGACGACCGGTCTCACCGGTGTCATAGCGCTCCCTGCACGGATTTCCACCCGTCTTGACCGGATGTGTTGTCGGGTCAAGGATGACTGTATTCCTCCGCGAAATCAATCGTCCATCCGCCCGGCGGAGGATGGACGCAGGCTCCACGGAACACCTACGACACGAAGGCGAGTACGAAGTGGCACAGTCCGACGGAACTCCCGGAAACTCCGCTCTGCGTGAGAGCGTCGCCGCTCTCCGCGACAACCCCCGCGCCACCGTCCTGGTGATCGGCGGCGGCATCAACGGCATCGGCACGTTCCGCGAGCTCGCGCTCAACGGCGTCGACGTCGCGCTCGTCGAGCGGGGCGACTACGTCTCCGGTGCCTCGAGCGCCTCGAGCCACATGATCCACGGCGGCATCCGCTACCTCGAGAACGGCGAGTTCCGACTCGTCAACGAGGGTGTGCACGAGCGCAACGGCCTGCTGAAGATCGCTCCCCATTACGTGAAGCCGCTGCAGACGACGATCCCGATCTACTCGACGTTCTCGGGCATCCTCGCGGCCCCGCTGCGCTTCCTGACCCACAAGTCGGGCAAGCCGCAGGAGCGCGGCGCGCTGCTGATCAAGGTCGGCCTCACGATGTACGACTTCTTCTCCCGCGACGGCGGCACGGTCCCGCGCCACCAGTTCCGCGGGCGCAAGCGCTCGCTGAACGAGCTCCCCAAGCTCGACCCGAAGATCAAGTACACCGCCACCTACTTCGACGCCTCCGTGCACGAGCCCGAGCGCCTCGCGCTCGACGTGCTCCACGACGCGCTGATCGGCGGCAGGAAGGCTCGCGCGGCCAACTACGTCGAGGCCGTCGGCGCCGACGAGAAGGGCGTCGTCCTGCGCGACCGCGAGTCCGGCGAGGAGTTCACCTTCGCGGCCGACGTCGTCGTCAACGTCTCCGGACCGTGGACCGACTTCACCAACACGGCTCTCGGCACGACCACCGCGTTCATGGGCGGCACCAAGGGCTCGCACATCGTGCTCGACAACCCCGAGCTGGTCGAGGCCTGCGAGGGCCGCGAGATGTTCTTCGAGCACAGCGACGGACGCATCGTCCTCATCTACCCGCTCAAGGGCCGCGTGATGGTCGGCACGACCGACATCGACGCCGACCCCACGAAGCCGGCGGTGTGCACGGAGGAGGAGATCGACTACTTCTTCGAGCTCGTCAACCACGTCTTCCCGGCGATCCGCGTGGACCGCTCGCAGATCGTGTTCAAGTTCTCCGGCATCCGCCCGCTGCCGCGTCACGACGACGAGGCGCCCGGCTTCGTCTCCCGCGACTACCGCATCGAGCCCTCGACGCTCCCCGGCAACGGCTCGCCCGTGCTCAGCCTGGTCGGCGGCAAGTGGACGACGTTCCGCGCCCTGTCCGAGCACCTCTCGAACGAGGTCTTCAAGCGGATCGGTGTGACGCGTCGCGTCTCCACCGTGAAGACCCCCATCGGAGGCGGCAAGGGCTTCCCGCGCACCGACGCGTCCCGCGCGCAGTGGATCAGCCAGCACCGCTCCGGCCTGTCCTCGGCCCGCACGGGCCAGCTGCTCGAGCGCTACGGCACCCGCGCGCAGGAGGTCATCGAGGCCCTGGCCGATGGACACGACGAGGCGCTCGACTTCGACAAGGACTTCACCACCGGTGAGATCCGCTACCTCGCCCAGCGCGAGAGCGTGGTGCACCTGATCGACCTGGTCATGCGCCGCACCAACCACGCCTTCACGGGCGGCCTGAGCCGCGAGCTCCTCGACGAGCTCGCCGAGCACACCGGCGCCGTGCTGGGCTGGGACGACGCGAAGCGGGCGTCCGAGGTCGACGCGACCATCGCGCACCTCAAGGAGTACAACGGCGTCGACGTCGGGGGCACTTCGGTGCAGACCCCGACGGCCGTGCCCGCCTCCTGATCGGCGATCAGGCGCGGATCGACGGAAGCCCCGGACCGAGGACCACCTCGACCGGGGCTTCTGTCGCGACAACGCACAAACGTGCACGCGCCGTTCCTTGTCGCTAGGACAGGGCGCCGATAACTTCACACCGTCGGGCATCGAAGCCCGCCGCGGGCGCCTGTGCGCGTCCGTCTTACGAAAAGGAAAAGGTCAACGTGGACAATCTCGGAGTGGTCTTCCTCGCCGAAGTCGTGGGAACGGCCATGCTCGTGCTCCTCGGCTGCGGTGTCGTCGCCAACGTCGCGCTCGTGAAGAGCAAGGGTCTCAACGGCGGAACCCTCATGGTCAACATCGGCTGGGGCTTCGCGGTCTTCGCCGGCGTGATCGTCTCGTACAACTCGGGGGCGCACCTCAACCCCGCGGTCACCCTGGGCCTCGTCGCGAGCGGTGCGACCGAGTTCGGTTCCGGCGTGCCCGTCAACATCGTCTCGATCCTCGTCTACATCCTCGCCCAGATGATCGGTGCGATCCTCGGCGCCGTGTTCTGCTGGCTCGCCTACAAGCAGCACTTCGACGAGGAGCCCGACGCGGCCAACAAGCTCGGCGTCTTCTCGACCGGCCCGGCGATCCGCTCGTACGGCTGGAACTTCGTCACCGAGGTCATCGGCACCTTCGTCCTCGTCTTCGTCGTCATCGGCTTCGGCGGCGGACGTCAGGGCGACGGCGGTCTGGCCGCACTCGGTGCGCTGCCCGTCGCCATCCTGGTGATCGCGATCGGCGCCTCCCTCGGCGGCCCGACCGGCTACGCCATCAACCCCGCCCGCGACCTCGGCCCCCGCATCGCGCACGCGCTGCTGCCGATCAAGGGCAAGGGCTCGAGCGACTGGAGCTACGCCTGGGTGCCCGTCGCCGGCCCGATCGTCGGTGGTGTGCTCGCGGGCCTCGCCTCGCTCGTGCTGCTCCCGGTCCTCTAGACCGCCGCGCTTCCTCTCACCCCCGTTACGAAGGAGTAATCATTCATGGCTGACTACGTCATCGCTATCGACCAGGGGACCACGTCGTCCCGCGCGATCATCTTCGACAAGAAGGGATCGATCGTCTCCACCGGCCAGAAGGAGCACGAGCAGATCTTCCCGCGCGCCGGCTGGGTCGAGCACGACCCGATCGAGATCTGGAACAACGTCCGCGAGGTGATCGGCCAGGCGCTCTCCCGCGCCGACCTGACCCGCCACGACATCGCCTCCGTCGGCATCACCAACCAGCGCGAGACCGCTGTCGTCTGGGACAGGACGACCGGCAAGCCCGTCTACAACGCCATCGTCTGGCAGGACACCCGCACCCAGTCGATCGTCGACCGCCTCGCGGGCGACGAGGGCGCGGACCGCTTCAAGTCGATCGTGGGCCTCCCGCTCGCGACCTACTTCTCCGGGACCAAGATCGTCTGGATCCTCGAGAACGTCGAGGGTGCGCGCGAGAAGGCCGAGGCGGGCGACCTGATCTTCGGCACGACGGACACCTGGGTCCTCTGGAACCTGACCGGCGGCATCGACGGCGGCGTCCACAAGACCGACGTCACCAACGCCTCCCGCACCCTGTTCCTCGACCTCGAGACCCTCGAGTGGCGCGACGACATCCTCGAGGCCTTCGGGGTCCCGAAGTCGATGCTCCCCGAGGTCTGCTCCTCCTCCGAGGTCTACGGCCACGTCGAGTCCTCGTCGCTGCTGCGCGAGGTCCCGATCGCCGGCATCCTCGGCGACCAGCAGGCCGCGACCTTCGGCCAGGCGGCGTTCGATCCGGGCGAGGCGAAGAACACCTACGGCACCGGGAACTTCCTGATCTTCAACACGGGCACCGAGATCGTCCACTCGAAGAACGGGCTGCTGACGACCATCGGCTACAAGCTCGGCGACGGCGAGGTGCACTACGCGCTCGAGGGCTCGATCGCGGTCTCCGGCTCGCTGATCCAGTGGCTGCGCGACAACCTGGGGCTCATCGGCTCGGCCCCCGAGGTCGAGGCACTGGCCGCCACGGTCGAGGACAACGGAGGCGCGTACTTCGTCCCCGCCTTCTCGGGTCTGTTCGCCCCCTACTGGCGCTCGGACGCGCGGGGAGCTCTCGTCGGCCTCACCCGCTACGTCAACAAGGGCCACATCGCCCGCGCCGCGCTCGAGGCGACCGCCTTCCAGACCCGCGAGGTCCTGGACGCGGTCAACGCCGACTCCGGCGTCCCCCTGCAGGAGCTCAAGGTCGACGGCGGCATGATCGCCAACAACCTGCTCATGCAGTTCCAGGCCGACATCCTCGGCGTCCCGGTCGTCCGACCCGTCGTCGCGGAGACCACGGCGCTCGGAGCGGCCTACGCGGCCGGTCTCGCGGTCGGCTTCTGGGAGAACCTCGACGACCTGCGCCAGAACTGGCAGGAGGACTCGCGCTGGACCCCGCAGATGGACCAGGACGAGGCCGCCCGCCAGTACCGCCTCTGGAAGAAGGCCGTCACCAAGACCTTCGACTGGATCGACGAGGACGTGCAGTAGCACCGCACCGCTGAACGACGAGGGCCCGCGCACGCAGAGTGCGTGGGCCCTCGTGCGTGGATCTCGATACGCCCGCTGCGCGGGCTGCTCGATCAGCACGGGGTGGATCGCTGCGCGGGCTGCTCGATCGACAGGCGCGAGGAGCGGCCGCTTTCATGCTGGTCGAGTAGCGCGCAGCGCGTATCGAGACCCGCCCCGGGGGAGCTCCGTCAGAGCAGCGGGCGCCGACGCCCCGTCGCGACCGCGAGGAGCGCGAGGGCCAGCAGCCGGGCCGGACCCGCCAGTACGGCCGCGGCCGTGGGCGGCGCGGACGCCGACAGCGCGGCGAGGGGCACGGCGTCCTCGAGGACGGTGCCGCTCGTGAAGGTCACGACGCTGAGCGGCGCCAGGGCCGCGAAGAGCACGAAGAGCGGTGCCCGGACGATCGTGCCGACCAGCGCGCCCCAGATCGCGCCACCGACACCAGCCACGGGCACGAGGGTCACGACGCCGACGTCCGGGGTGCGACGATCATTGATGCGCGCCACGGGTGAGGTCGGTTCGCGCCTCTGGCCCTACCTGCCGACCTCGATGCTAGACATATCCGTATGAGTGATGCAGCGGTGAAGAAACGACTCCCGGCACGGCGGTGGCTGTCGTGAGATCCCGTTCCGACCTCGTCGTCCTCGTCGTCCTCGGTCTGTACGGTCTCGTCCGGGTCGTCCTCGAGGCCCCTGCGGTCGTCGTATCGCCGAGCGCGCTCGGGATCGTGTCGCTGTGCACCTCCGCCGTGCTCCTCGTCGTGGCGATCGCGGCGCTCGCCCTCGAGCTGCGGCACCGACGGAGGAAGCGTGCTGCTGCGGTCTCGACCGCCGCCGCCCAGATGGGCCGAGAGGCCGTCGGCGGGTAGTGGAGCCGGCCCGTCGGCCCGCGTCAGCGCCCACCGCGCGTCGACCTCCCGTCACGCTGGTCGAGTAGCCCAGCAGGGGCGTATCGGGACCCGCCGTCGTCAGCAGGGCGGGGCAGCAGACGAATGCTCTGATGCTGGTGGATCTCGCTACGCCCGCTGCGCGGGCTACTCGATCAGCACGGGGTGGTCCCCACTTCGACGAAGCGACCTTCCCTCTGAGTGCCGCCGCCGATCGAGACGCCGGACCGGGACCGCTCAGCCCGTGAGCCCCGCGACCGCGTCGAGCTCGTCCAGCGA
This sequence comes from Rathayibacter sp. AY2B3, assembly GCF_002931755.1. NCBI lineage: Bacteria > Bacillati > Actinomycetota > Actinomycetes > Micrococcales > Microbacteriaceae > Rathayibacter > Rathayibacter sp. AY2B3. The sequence continues at coordinate 57,286 of NZ_PSUG01000010.1, forward strand.
GCCGATCCGCCGCACGCCCAGCTCCACCGCCTCGACCGGCAGCTCGCGGCCGTGCTCCGGCCCGCCGACGCGGTCGAGCCACACGCCGTGCAGGCCGGCAGAGGCAGCCCCTCGGGCGTCGGTGCCGAGCCGGTCGCCGACGTAGAGCGCCTCCGCCGGGGACACTCCGAACCGCTCGCAGGCGATGGCGAAGATCCGGGCGTCCGGCTTGGTGACGCCGACGTCGCCCGAGGCGATGACGTGCTCGAAGCGACCGGAGATGCCCGTGCCCTGGATCTTCCTCAGCTGGAAGTCGAGCACGCCGTTGGTGATCACGCCGAGGCGGACTCCGGCGGCGGCGAGCCGGTCGAGGACGGGCAGCGCGTCGTCGTGGAGGGTCCAGGCGGCGACGTAGTGCTCGAGGTACCCGCGGAACCAGGAGCTCGCGTCCTCGGGACTCAGCGCCACTCCGGCCTCCGCTGCGAAGTCCGTGGCCCGCGCCCGCCGCTGGCCCTCGTAGTCGAGCTCGCCCGCGAGGTAGCGGTGGTAGTGCTCCTCCTCGAGCAGGTGCCAGCGCCGCTGCACGTCGAGGGGATCGGCGGAGTACGCGTCGCCGAGCGAGGCGGCGTACGCGACGATCCCCTCCCGCACGGCGCGGGCATGGGCGAAGAGCGTGTCGTCGAGGTCGAAGAGCGCGAGCCGCAGCACGGCCGGCTCAGCGGACGCGGCGGAGGAGGCCGACGGAGTCGTAGACCGCTGCGAGCGTGCGCTCCGCGGTCTCGGACGCGCGGTCGGCGGCGAGGGAGAGGACTCGGTCGAGCTCGGCCGGGTCGGCGAGCAGCTCCGCGGTCCGCGCGCGGATCGGCTCGAAGGTGGCGGCGACCACCTCGACGAGGCCCTTCTTGAGGTCCCCGTAGCCGCGGCCCGCGTACTCCTGCTCGAGCGACTCGACGGAGCGGTCGGCGAGGACGGAGTAGATGGTCAGGAGGTTCGAGACGCCGGGCTTCGCCGTCCGGTCGAAGCGCACCTCCGACTCGGTGTCGGTCACGGCGCGCATGATCTTCTTCGCGGTCGCCTTCGGATCGTCGAGCACGCTGAGCAGGCCTGCATCCGACTCCGCCGACTTCGACATCTTGGCGCCCGGGTTCTGCAGGTCGAAGATCTTCGCGGTCTCACGGACGATGTGGGGCTCCGGCACGGCGAAGGTCTCGCCGAAGCGCGAGTTGAAGCGCGCCGCGAGATCGCGAGTGAGCTCCAGGTGCTGCCGCTGGTCCTCGCCGACCGGCACCGCGTCCGTCTGGTAGAGCAGGATGTCGGCCGCCATCAGGATCGGGTAGGTGAAGAGGCCCACCGACGCGGCCTCCGTGCCCTGCTTCGCCGACTTGTCCTTGAACTGCGTCATCCGGCTGGCCTCGCCGAAGCCGGTCAGGGTGTTGAGGACCCAGGCGAGCTCGGCGTGGGCGGGCACGTGGGACTGGATGAAGAGGGTCGAGCGCGCGGGGTCGATGCCCGCGGCGATGTACTGCGCGGCGGTCGCGCGGGTGCGCTCGCGGAGCTGCTGCGGATCCTGCGGGACCGTGATCGCGTGGAGGTCGACGACGCAGAAGTAGGCGTCGAAGTCCTCCTGCATCGCGACCCACTGGGTCAGCGCGCCGATGTAGTTGCCGAGGTGCAGCGACCCGGAGGAGGGCTGCATGCCGGAGAAGATGACGGGCTTGGCGCCCGGGGTGCTGGGAGTCATGGGTGGCCTCGAGGGGTCGGGATCGCGGGGGAGAGGGTCAGAGCTCGTAGTCGACGACCACGGGGGAGTGGTCGGACCAGCGGGTGTCGTAGGAGGCGGCGCGGTCGACCTCGTAGCTGCGGGCGAGGTCGGCGAGCGCGGGCGTGGCGAGCTGGTAGTCGAGGCGCCAGCCGGTGTCGGTGTCGAACGCCTGGCCGCGCTGCGACCACCACGTGTAGGGTCCGGGCACCTCGCCCGCGAACCGGCGGCCGAGGTCGACCCAGCCGAGTCCTGCACCGGCGTTGTAGTCCGGGTCGCCCTCGGCGCCGACGAAGCGGTCGAAGTAGGCGCGCTCCTCCGGGAGGAAGCCGGCCTTCTTGACGTTGCCCTTCCAGTTCTTGATGTCGAGCGTGCGGTGACCGACGTTGAGGTCACCCATCACGACGGCGAGCTCGCTGTGCGCCCGGATCTCGGGCAGGCGCGCCTCCATCGCGTCGAGGAAGCGGTACTTCTCGACCTGCTTGGGGGTGCCGACCTCGCCCGAGTGGACGTAGGTGGAGACGACGGTGATCGAGCGGCCGCCGACCTCGTAGTCGGCCTCGAGCCAGCGTCCGGCCGAGTCGAAGTCGTCGGCGCCGAACGTCACGCGGTGGATCGTGGCGCGCTTGCGGGAGGCGAGCGCGACTCCGGCACGGCCCTTGGCGGTCGCCTCGTCGTGCAGCACGTCCCACTCGTCGCCGAGCAGTCCGGTGAGGTCGTCGGTGGAGGCGCGGACCTCCTGCAGGGCCAGGACGTCGACGTCGCGGGCGGCGAGCCAGTCGCCCATCCCCTTGCGGTAGGCGGCGCGGACGCCGTTCACGTTGACGGAGGCGATGCGGAGGGTGCTGGATGTCACCCGGACATTCTACGGAAGGGGTCCGACACAGACGCGCGGGCGGGGGCCGCTCCGGACCCACCGCCGTGCGATCTGCAGGGGACGAGCCGCTCCCGGGCGCCTCCTCCTCGCAGGATCGCCCCTTCGGCTCGGATCCCCTGCAGACTGCACGCCCCCCTGCAGACGGCACGCCCCCCTGCAGACGGCACGCCCCCCCTGCAGACCGCACACCCCCGGGGAACGCGGAAGCCGGCGGCCGCCTCGCGCGACTCCCTCGGAGAGGGGGGAGGAGCGCGGAGGCGACCGCCGGCGGGACCGCTCAGGACGGTCGGTCGGTGGAGATCAGGCGGGGACGGCCTGCGCGGCGGCGGGCTCGGGCACCTCGGCGACCACGGGGGCGCGCTTGATGCTCTTCGCGATGATCACGCAGACGGCCGTGACCACCATGCCCACCAGGATGGCGACCAGGTAGAGGAGCGGCTGCCCGACCAGTCCGGTCACCCAGACGCCGCCGTGCGGGGCGCGGAGGGTGGATCCGAAGAGGGCGACGAGCGCCCCCGTGACAGCCGAGCCGACCATGGCGGACGGGATGACGCGGAGCGGGTCGACCGCGGCGAACGGGATCGCTCCCTCCGAGATGAACGACGCGCCCAGCAGGTAGGCCGCCTTGCCGTTCTGACGCTCCGCGTCGGTGAACAGGCGCTTGCGGAGCGACGTCGCCAGGGCCAGGCCCAGCGGCGGAGTCATGCCCGCCGCCATCACGATCGCCATCACCTTGAACTGCACCGAGTTCGGGTCGCCGTCGGCGGGGACGGAGGCGAGACCGGTGGTCGCGAAGGCGTAGGCCACCTTGTTGACCGGGCCGCCCATGTCGAACGCCATCATCAGCCCCAGGATGATGCCCAGGATGATCAGGTTGCCGCCGGTCAGGCCCGAGAGCCAGGCCGAGAGGCCCTCGCTGAGCGCGCGGAGCGGAGCACCGAGCACCACGAACATCAGGAAGCCGGTGATGAAGGTGGCGATCAGGGGGATGATCACGACGGGCATCAGCGACTTGAACGCCGCGGGGAGCTTGATCCGCGAGATGTACAGGGCCGCGTAGCCGGCGATGAACCCCGAGGCGAGACCGCCCAGGAAGCCCGCACCCACGGTGACCGCGACCGCGCCGCCGAGGAAGCCCGGCGCGATGCCGGGGCGGTCGGCGATGCCGAAGGCGATGAAGCCCGAGAGCACCGGCACCAGGAACGCGAACGTCGCGCTCCCGATCAGGAACATCACTCCGGCCCAGTCGGTGAGGTTCGCGACGTTGAACCCGTTGTCGATGATCTGCTGTGCCGTGAAGTCGACGATCCGGTAGCCGCCGAACAGGAACGACAGGGCGATCAGCAGACCGCCCGCCGCGACGAACGGGATCATGTACGAGACGCCGGTCATCAGGTTCTGGCGGATGCGCGTGCCGACGCCGACCTTCTTCGGCGCCGCGGGGGCCGCTGCCGGGGCCGTGCGGGCGGAGGCGGCGGCGGTGCCGGTTCCGCGCAGGGCCAGAGCGCGGTCGAGGACCTCGTCCGGCTTCGACAGGGCCTCGGCGACGCCCACCTGGAGGATCGGCTTGCCGGCGAACCGGTCCTTGCCGCGGACCTCGAGGTCGGCGGCGAGGATGACGACGTCCGCGGCGGCGATGTCGGCCGCGGTCATTTCGTCCGAGCCGGCCGCGCCCTGGGTCTCGACGTGGATCGGGTAGCCGCGCTTCTTCGCGGCCTGCTCGAGCGCCTCCGCCGCCATGTAGGTGTGGGCGATGCCCGCGATGCAGCTGGTCACGGCGACGAAGCGCGGTCCGGAGGCGGGGCTCGCGGCGGGCGCGTCCTGCACCGTCGCGACGGCGCGGTCGATGACCTCGGCCGCCTTCGCGAGCGCCTCCGACGTGCCCACCTCGAGGGTGGGCTTCCCGGCGAAGCGCTCCTTGCCGCGGACCTCGAGGTCGGCGGCGAGGATCACGACGTCGGCCTCGGCGATCGTCTGGTCGGACATGGGGTCGGAGCCCGCGGCGCCCTGGGTCTCGACCTGGATCGCGTACCCCTTCTTCTTCGCGGCCTGCTCGAGAGCCTCGGCCGCCATGTAGGTGTGCGCGATGCCGGCGATGCAGCTGGTGACGGCGACGATCCTCATGAGACGACGACCTCTCGGGCGATGATGTCCGCGACCTCCTGGCCGCTGGCGGCAGCGCGGAGGGAACCCGTGAAGGACTCGTGGATCAGCTTGCGGGCGAGCTGGGCGAGGATCTTGAGGTGCGCCTGGTCGGCGCCGTCCGGGGCCGCGATCAGGAAGATCAGGTCGGCCGGCCCGTCGGGGGCGCCGAAGTCGACGCCCTGCTTCGCGATGCCGACCGCCACGCTGGGCGAGACGACGTGGGAGGAGCGGGCGTGGGGGATCCCGATGCCGCCGGGCATGCCGGTGGCCATCTGCGACTCGCGGTCGCGGACGTCGGCGAGGAAGCCGTCGAGGTCGGTGACGCGGCCGGCGTCGGCGAGCGTCTTCGCGAGCTGCGCGGTGGCCTCGTCCTTCGTGGCGGCGGTGAGGTCGACGATGACCGTCGACGCCTCGGTGAGAGCAGTCATGCGCTCAGTTCTCCAATCGGGAGGGTGGGGTCGGGGTCCTCGACGACGGAGACGTCGTCGAGGTGGAGGGAGTCGGGACCCGGGGCTTCGCTGCCCGGGAGCTGGACGGCGGCGGTACCCCACGCGACTGCTGTCGCGAGGCGCTCCGCCTCCGTGGCGTCGACGGCCGAGAGGTAGCCGGCGAGCGTGCTGTCGCCGGCGCCGACGGTGCTGAGGGGCACGACGGCGGGGGCGCCCGCCCACCACGACGCGTGCGCCGTGACGAGGAGGGCGCCGTGCTCTCCGAGGCTGACGAGCGCTCGCGCGTCGGGCAGCTGCAGGAGTTCACGGGCTCCGGCGACGACGTCTCCGACCGTCGTCAGGGAGCGGCCGAGGAGCTCTTCGAGCTCCTCGAGGTTGGGCTTCAGGAGGGTGGCGGTGCCGGCCGCGATGATCGCGGTCAGGGGGGCTCCCGACGTGTCGACGGCGAGGGGGACGCCGAAGTGCAGGGCGAGGCGGCCGAGGGCGGGGTAGAAGTCCGCTCCCAGTCCCGGGGGGACGCTGCCGCAGGCGACGAGCCAGCGGGGCGAGGCCGAGACGTGCTCGCCGATCAGTTCGGAGAGGGCGCGAGCCTCCTCCTCCGTGACGGCGGGGCCGGGCTCGTTGATCTTGGTGGTGCGGCCGGTCCGGTCGTCGACCACGGTGATGTTGGTGCGGATCGGGTGGGCGATCGCCGCACTGGCCGAGCGGACTCCGGCGGCCCGGAGCATCGTGGACAGGTCGAGGCCGGTAGAGGCGTCCGCCGGGTAGACCGCGGTCGCCTCGACGCCGTTGCGGGCGAGGGCACGGGCGACGTTGACGCCCTTGCCGGCCGGGTCGCGCCGCACGTCGTGGGCGCGGTTGACCTCGCCGACGGCGAAGCCGCTCGTGGAGAGGGTGACGTCGATGCTCGGGTTGGCGGTGACGGTGACGATCATGCGCGGACGACCTCCGGGCCGGCCGACTCGATGTCGTCGGCGAGCTCGTCGTCGACACCGGCGTCGGTGATGACGGTGTCGACCGCGGACAGCGGAGCGACGTGCCCGAAGTCCTGCCGGCCGAACTTGGAGTGGTCGGCGAGGACCACGACCCGGCGCGCGGAGGCGATGATCGCGGACTTGACGACGGCCTCGTCGAGATCGGGGGTGGTGAGCCCCCGCTCGATGCTGAGTCCGTTCGTGCCGATGAAGGCGACGTCCACCGAGACCGTGGAGAGGGCCTGGGCGGCCCACGGGCCGACGGCGGCCTGCGTCACTCCGCGCAGGTGCCCGCCGATGAGGTGGAGGTCGATGTTGGGCCGGCCGACGAGCGCCATCGCGACGGGGAGGGAGTGGGTGACGACCGTCAGCCGGCGGTCCAGGGGGAGCAGCTCCGCCAGCCGCACCGTGGTGGTGCCGGCGTCGATGGCGATGGAGCCGCCGTCGGGCACCTCGGCGAGGGCCGCGGTGGCGATGCGGTCCTTCTCGCCGGCGAGGTGCCCCTCGCGGGCGGCGACCTCGGGCTCGATGCCCAGGCGCTCGACGGGGATGGCGCCGCCGTGCGCGCGGCGCAGCAGGCCGCGCTTCTCGAGACTGGTGAGATCGCGGCGGATCGTCTCCGGCGTCACGGCGAGGGAGAGGGCGAGGTCGCGGACCTCGACGCGCCCGTCGGTGCGGGCGCGGTCCAGGATCGCCTGGTGCCGCTCCGGTGCGTACATGTGGACTCCGTCGTCTCGCCGTGGGTGATGCGCCGGATCCGCGGTGTCGTTGCCGACCTCGGATCTGCGTTTACCTCTTTTTAGACCCGTTCGTGTGCGAAGTCAACAGAAACGGACAGACTCGGCAGGTGCATTCGGGCACCGAGACGCAGGGCTTCCCGGGAAGCGGTCCGCCGGATCAGGCGGCGAGCTGCTCGAGCTCCTCCTCGAGCTGCGCGAGCTGGCGCTCCAGGCGCCGCCGTTTCAGGAGGGACGCCTCCGGCAATGCGGCCCGCAGGCGCTCGCGCTCGGCCTCGGCGAGAGTGCGGCGGGCGGTGCGCAGCTGCTCCTCCCGCTCCTTCTCGCGCTCCTCCGGGGTGAGCTTGCGCGCCGAGATCCCGGCATCGCTCATCCCGACGGAGATCCACGACGCCGCGATCAGGATCACCTGGCAGACGAGGTTGAACCAGATCAGAAGTCCGATGAGCACCGCGAACGAGGCGAGCAGCGGGTTGCGGGAGGCGCCGCCCAGCAGCTGCGTCCCGAGGACCTTGAGCGCTCCGAGGGCGATCCCGCCGAGCAGCGAGCCCGCCCAGAGGTTCTTCCACGGGATCGAGATGCCCGAGAGGACGCGGAAGGACCCGGCGAGCGTGCCCGTGTCGAGGGCGAGCATGATCAGCAGGCCCACCACGCTGCCGGCGAGGCGGCCGAGCATCGACTCGCTGCCGATCCCGAGGAAGTCGAACGCCACATCCACCAGCGAGGTCGAGAACACGGAGAGACCCGCCGAGACCAGCAGCACCGCTCCGAAGATCAGGGCGAGCCCCGCGTCCTTGAGCTTGAGCAGGACGAAGAGGGTCGTCGGTCCGGGGAGCGAGAAGAGCAGTCGCACCGCCTGGCGCAGGCTTCCCAGGAAGTTGAGCGCCGTCCAGAGCAGGCCGGCCGCTGCGATCGCGCCCGTCCAGCCGAGGATCGAGGAGTCGAGCAGGTCGTCGACCGACACGAGGGCGTTCTTCCCGCCGATCAGACCGGGCACCGAACGGGTCACCAGGTCGAGGAGGGAGTCGCGCAGGACCGAGTCGTCGCGCACCCAGAAGCCGAAGACGGCGAAGAAGACGAACAGCGCCGCGAAGACCGCGAACAGGGCCTGGAAGGCGAGTCCGGAGGCGAAGAGGGGCCCGCCGGTCTCGGAGTAGTGGAGCATCACCCGCACCGGCCGCGTCCGCATGATCCGCTCGAACAGGCCCGGGATCCCGCGGGGAGTGTCGGCCGCCTCGGTCATTCCTCCAGCGTAAAGCGCCCGTGCACGTCGGACGTCACGGTGCACGCGCGATCGCGAGAACGCACGTGCACCGTGACCTCGAGCGCGCACCTCAGCGAGTCCGGCCTCGCGCCAAGGTCCCCAGGATCACTGTCGAGGTCCGGGCCCAGTCGTGGACGACGTCGGCGTAGCTGAAGCGCAGCACCGTGTACCCGCTGAGCACGGCGGCGGCGTCGCGGCGCCGGTCGCGGGTGAACGCCTCGGCCGCGGTGTGCCAGCGGCGCCCGTCGAGTTCGATCACCAGCCAGTCGTCGATCAGCAGATCGACGCGTCCGACCCCGGGTATCTCCGCCTGGGGCCGGCAGCCGACGCCGCACGCGAGCAGCCGGAAGCGCGTGAGCGACTCGATGCCGGATTCGGCGCGGCCGTCGAAGGCGGACAGGAGCGGGTGCAGGCGGCCGGGGAGGAGCGCCATCGTGCCGGCGAGCAGTCCCGGACCGATGATCCCGCGGTGGAGAGCGGAGTCGACGACGGCGACGGACTCGTCGGACGGCTGACAGAGGAGGAGGTGCTCGAGCGCCCTCTCGGTCGAGGCCACGACGGCCGGTCCGGTCGGCATCGGGATGCGACGGCTCCAGTGCACCACCACGCCCGGGTCCGTGGTGCGCGCCCTGTTCGAGCTGTGGACGCCCAGGTGCAGGCGATCGTCCTCGGGCCGGTACGCGCCGCGGGCGTCGAAGAAGGACACGCACGAGACGAACCCCGCGTGGAGGACGGCCTGCTGCTGGTCAGCGCGGGCGTCCGCGGCAGCGAACCAGCCCGGCCGGAGTCGTGTCAGCGTGCCGTTGCGCACCGCCGCGCGGGGATCGACGCCGAGCGCGCGCAGACGGGAGAGGTGGAGGACGCCGGTGAGCACGGATCGAGTGTTCCGCCTGACTCCGCTGCTCGCCCGCCGCAACTGTCGACCTGTGGAGCCCCGTCCCGATCCGCCTCCTGTGGGGGAGCGGCCCGTGCACGGCAGAAGCCGCCGTGCACGCCGGATCCGAGGATCGAGCGTGCACGGCCGCTTCCGGCGTGCAGGTCAGGCGCGGCCGCGGATGACGGCCTGCTTGACCTCGGCGATCGCCTGCGTGATCTGGATGCCGCGCGGGCACGCCTCCGTGCAGTTGAAGGTCGTGCGGCAGCGCCACACGCCCTCCTTGTCGTTGAGGATGTCCAGGCGCGCTCCACCGGCGTCGTCGCGCGAGTCGAAGATGAAGCGGTGGGCGTTCACGATCGCCGCGGGGCCGAAGTACTGCCCGTCGGTCCAGAACACGGGGCAGGACGAGGTGCACGCGGCGCAGAGGATGCACTTCGTGGTGTCGTCGAAGCGGGCGCGGTCGGCGACCGACTGCACGCGCTCCTTGCCCGTGGGCGCCGGGGTGTTGGCGACCAGGAAGGGCTGCACCTCGCGGTAGGAGGCGAAGAACGGCTCCATGTCCACGACGAGGTCCTTCTCGAGGGGCAGGCCCTTGATCGCCTCGATGTAGATCGGCTGCGAGATGTCGAGATCCTTGATCAGCGTCTTGCAGGCCAGACGGTTGCGGCCGTTGATCCGCATCGCGTCGGATCCGCAGATGCCGTGCGCGCACGAGCGGCGGAAGGTCAGCGACCCGTCCTGGTCCCACTTGATGCGGTGCAGGGCGTCGAGGACGCGGTCGGTCGAGTACATCTCGACGTCGAAGTCCTGCCAGCGCGGCTCCGCGTCCACCTCGGGGTCGAAGCGGCGGATGATGAACGTGACGGTGAACGCCTCCGGGGCCGCAGGGGCGGCGGGCGGCTGCTCGAGGGTAGCGGTCGACACGGCTAGTACTTCCTCTCCATCGGCTGGTACCGGGTGATCACGACGGGCTTCCAGTCGAGCCGGATGTGGTCACCGGCGTCGGAGGAGTGGGCGTCACCGGAGAGGTACGCCATCGTGTGCTGCATGTAGTTCTCGTCGTCGCGCTTCGGGAAGTCGTCGCGCATGTGGCCGCCGCGGCTCTCCTTGCGGTTGCGCGCCGAGTAGACGACGACCTCGGCGAGGTCGAGCAGGAAGCCCAGCTCGACGGCCTCGAGGAGGTCGGTGTTGAAGCGCTTGCCCTTGTCCTGCACCGAGATGTTGCGGAACCGGTCGCGCAGGCGCTGGATGGTCCCGGTGACGGACTCGAGGGACTCGTCGGTGCGGAACACCTGGGCGTTCTTGTCCATCTCGTCCTGCAGCTCCTTGCGGATCGAGGCGATCCGCTCGGTGCCGGTCGCGGAGCGGAGCGAGGCGAGCATGTCGCGGATCGCGCCGGCCGGGTCGGCGGGCAGGGGGGTGAAGTCGACCGTCTTGGCGTAGTCGGCGGCGTTGTTGCCGCTGCGCTTGCCGAAGACGTTGATGTCGAGCAGGGAGTTGGTGCCGAGGCGGTTGGAGCCGTGCACCGAGACGCACGCGCACTCGCCGGCGGCGTAGAGGCCGGGGACGACGGTCGTGTTGTCCGAGAGCACCTCGGCCTTGACGTTGGTCGGGATGCCGCCCATCGCGTAGTGCGCGGTCGGCATGACCGGGACCGGCTCGACGACCGGGTCGACGCCCAGGTAGGTGCGGGCGAACTCCGTGATGTCGGGGAGCTTGGTCTCGAGCACCTCGGCGCCCAGGTGGGTGCAGTCCAGCAGTACGTAGTCCTTGTGCGGGCCGGCGCCGCGCCCCTCCGCCACCTCCTGGACCATGCAGCGGGCGACGATGTCGCGCGGCGCCAGGTCCTTGATGGTGGGCGCGTAGCGCTCCATGAAGCGCTCGCCCGAGGCGTTGCGGAGGATCGCACCCTCTCCTCGCGCTCCCTCGGTGAGGAGGATGCCGAGGCCGGCGAGGCCGGTCGGGTGGAACTGGAAGAACTCCATGTCCTCCAGCGGGAGGCCCTTCCGCCAGATGATGCCGACGCCGTCGCCGGTGAGGGTGTGCGCGTTGGAGGTGGTCTTGTAGATCTTGCCGAAGCCGCCGGTCGCGAAGATGATCGCCTTCGCCTGGAAGACGTGCAGCTCGCCCGTGGCCAGCTCGTAGGCGACGACGCCGGAGGGCTTGGCCACTCCGTCGACCTCGGTCATCACCAGGTCGAGGACGTAGAACTCGTTGTAGAAGTTGATGCCGAGCCGGACGCAGTTCTGGAACAGCGTCTGCAGGATCATGTGGCCGGTGCGGTCGGCCGCGTAGCAGGCCCGGCGTACGGGCGCCTTGCCGTGATCGCGGGTGTGACCGCCGAAGCGGCGCTGGTCGATCTTGCCCTCCTCGGTGCGGTTGAAGGGCAGGCCCATGTTCTCGAGGTCGATGACCGCGTCGATGGCCTCCTTCGCGAGGATCTCGGCAGCGTCCTGATCGACGAGGTAGTCGCCGCCCTTGACGGTGTCGAAGGTGTGCCACTCCCAGCTGTCCTCCTCGACGTTCGCGAGGGCGGCGGCCATGCCGCCCTGCGCCGCTCCGGTGTGGGAGCGGGTCGGGTACAGCTTCGAGATCACGGCCGTCTTCGCCTTGGGGCCGGCCTCGATGGCCGCGCGCATCCCGGCACCGCCGGCGCCGACGATGACGACGTCGAACTGGTGGTAGTGGACGCCGTCGGGTCCGACGGTCTGCGCGAAGGCGCTCTGGTCGGCGCCGGTGTGGGAGTGGCCTGGTGTGCTCACGGGGTGGGTGCTCCGTCGTACGGGGTTGGGAGGGGGAGGTGCCGGGACGCGGTTCCGCGGACCGGGAGGGGCGCGGGCCCCTCTCCGATCCGCGGCGCCGTGGTCACGCTGCGCAGAAGGAGGGCAACAGGTCCGCGGCGGTGCCGGCGGGGCACGGGTCGAACGCGAAGACGACCCAGGTGCCGAGCGCGATCAGCGCGACGACGGCGACGAGGATGCCGCCCTTGAAGGCCTTGGCCAGCAGGGGCGAGGTCGCGTAGTCGTTGACCAGCGTCCGCATGCCGTTGCCGCCGTGGATCAGCGCGAGCCACAGCATGAGGACGTCCCACCACTGCCAGAACGGGCTCGCCAGCTTGCCGCCGACGAAGCCGAAGTCGATGGCCTTGATGCCGTCGCCCAGCAGCAGGTTGTAGATGAGGTGCCCGAAGATCAGGACGATCAGCACGACGCCGGAGGCGCGCATGTAGATCCAGCCCCACTTCTCCCAGTTGGTACCGGAGGAGCGGGTCGGGGTGTGCGGGGTCCGCGGTGCGGCGACGGTGCTCACTGCGCACCCCCCTCGCTGAAGACGTTGATGAGGTGGCGCGGCGCGAAGCCGAGCATCAGCACGACCCAGAGGCCCATGACGACCCAGAAGAGGACGCGCTGGTTGCGGGTCGCCCAGCTCCAGAAGTCGACCAGGATGATCCGCAGGCCGTTCAGCGCGTGGAACGCGATGGCGCCCACGAGCCCGGTCTCGCCGAGTCCCATGATCGGGTTCTTGTACGTCCCGATGACCGCGTTGTACGCCTCGGGGCTCACGGCGATGAGAGCGGAGTCGAGGACGTGGACGAGGAGGAAGAAGAAGATGGCGACACCGGTGATCCGGTGGAGCACCCACGACCACATGCCTTCGCGACCGCGGTAGAGGGTGCCGGCCGGACGCCGGATCTTCCCCTGCTTCCGGGGTGCGAGGGTTTGAGCAGCTTGAACTGACACGAACAACCCTCCCTGGTTGTGCTCCGACGGCCTGACCTGTTCCCACGTCGCGTGGACGGGGACGGGGCGGGGAGCGACGAGAAACTCGCCCTCCGATTCTAAGCGGGTGCGCAGGCGGGCGCGGCTTAGGCGAGCCTTAGCTGCGGGGCAGGGCGAGGGCGGGCGCCCCCGCGGTCGCGTAGTGCGCGAGGAGCTCGTCGGTGAGCGCGCTCCAGGTGCGGTGGAGCACGCGGCGGCGGCCCGCCTCGCCGAGCCGGGCGCGCAGTGCGGGATCGCGGACCAGGCGCTCCACCTGCCGGCGCAGGTCGGAGTCGCTCTCGGGCGCGTAGAGCAGGCCGTCCACGCCGTGCTCGACGAGGTCGGTGGGTCCGCCCGCGTGGGGCGCGACCACCGCGGTGCCGGACGCCTGCGCCTCCTGGACAGTCTGGCCGAACGTCTCCTCCGTGCCCGTGTGCACGAAGACGTCGAGCGCGGCGAAGACCGCCGGCAGCCGGTCGCCGTCGAGCCGGCCGAGCATCCGCGCCGCCGGGCCCAGGGCGGCGGCGACCCGGGCGGAGGAGGGGCCGTAGCCGCCCACCACGAGCTCGGCGTGCGGGACGGAGGCGAGTGCCGCCATCCGCTCCACCCTCTTCTCGGGGGAGAGGCGCCCGATGTAGCCGACGAGCGCGTCCTCGGCGCCGAGTCCGGCCCGGACCGCCTGCGCGTAGGGGGAGGAGCGGCGGCGCGGGTGGAATCGCTCGCTCTGCACGCCGCGGCCCCACAGCGCGGTGCGCTCGATGCCGGCGGCGGCGAGGTCGTCGAGGGCGCTGGTGGAGGGGGCGAGGGTCAGGTCCGCCCCGGCGTGGATCTGGCGGATCACCCGCCAGGCGAGGGCGCGGGCGCCGCGGATGCCGTAGCGGGCCGCGAACCGCGCGACGTCCGTCTGGTAGATCGCGACACTCGGCACCCCGAGCCGGCCGGCCGAGGCGATGGCGCGGGCGCCGAGGAGGAAGGGCGAGGCGACGTGCACCACGTCGGGCTCGAAGTCGGCCAGCTCCCGGGTGAGGGCGAGCGTGGGGATCCCGACCGGGAAGTCGCGGTAGGCGATCGCCGGGTGCTCCACGACGCGGTGGCCCGCGTAGTGGCCCGGCGCCCCCGCGGCCGGGCAGACGACGAGCGCCTCGATCCCGCGCTCCGCGAACTCGTCGAGCACCCGCAGGACGCTCGTGGTCACGCCGTTCAACGACGGCAGGAAGCTCTCGGTGACGACCGCGACTCTCACGCCCCGGACGCTACGGCGGCGGGATGAACGGCGGCGCGCGCCCGGGTGAACGGACGGTCGCGCTCGGGCTCCCTTGTATCCTGCGGACATGACATCACCTGAGACCGATGGCCGCGCCCCGCTCGACCGCTTCTACAGCGTGATCCCCGCCGGCGGGATCGGCTCGAGGCTGTGGCCGCTCTCCCGGGCCGACGCCCCGAAGTTCCTGCACGATCTGACGGGGTCGGGACAGACCCTCCTCCGCGACACCTGGGACCGCCTCGCGCCCATCTCGGGCGCCGACCGGATCATGGTCGTCACCGGCCGCGCGCACCGGGCCGCCGTCGAGGAGCAGCTCGAGAGCCTCGAGGACCTCAACGTCGTCCTCGAGAGCGAGCCGCGCGACTCCTCCGCCGCGATCGGCCTGGCCGCCGCCATCCTCGAGCGCCGCCAGCCGGGCGTGATCATCGGCTCGTTCGCCGCCGACCACGTCATCAGCGGCCAGCAGCTCTTCCACGACGCGGTCGCCGAGGCCGTCGTCGCGGCGGACGCGGGCTACATCGCGACCATCGGCATCACGCCGACCGAGCCGGCCGTGGGCTTCGGCTACATCCGCACGGGGAAGCACCTCGGGATCGACGGGGCGACGCACACGCTCGCCGTCGACTCCTTCGTCGAGAAGCCCGACGCCGACACGGCGCGCGCCTACCTCTCCAGCGGTCAGTACCTCTGGAACGCGGGCATGTTCATCGCCCGCGCCGACCGCCTCCTCGAGGAGCTCGGCCGCGCCAAGCCGAAGCTGCTCGCCGGGCTGCTCGAGCTCGCCGCCGCCTGGGACACCCCGGAGCGCGGTGCGGTCGTCGACCGCATCTGGCCGGGCCTGGAGAAGATCGCGATCGACTACTCCGTCGCCGAGCCGGCCGCGGCCGCGGGCAAGCTGGCCGTCGTGCCGGGCCACTTCTCGTGGGACGACGTGGGCGACTTCGCGTCCATCGCGAAGCTGCACTCGAGCGGTCTCCGCTCGGACCTCGCCATCCTCGGCGAGGACGCCCGCGTGCTGGCCGACTCCGCGACGGGCATCGTCGTGAGCGGCGGCAACCGCACCATCGCCCTCATCGGAGTGAAGGACATCGTCGTCGTGGACACCCCCGACGCGCTCCTGGTCACCACGACCGAGAACGCCCAGAAGGTCAAGGGCGTCGTCGACGCCCTGCGCCTCTCCGGCCGCACCGACGTCCTCTAGCCCTCCGTCCCCCTCTGTCGAAGCGCGGCCCTCCCTCGGAGGCGCCGCGCTTCGCCGTTCGCGCGTCCGCCGGCGCCGCGCGCGCGTCCCGATACGCCGCTGCACGGCTGCTGGACCTGCGAGGAGGGGGTACGTCGGGGGTCTCGATACGCTGCTGCGCGGCTACTCGACCAGCAGGGAGGGCGGGAGTACGTCTCGGGGGTGTCGATACGCTGCTGCGCGGCTACTCGACCAGTGAGGGGGGTCTCGATGCGCCGCTCCGCGGCTGCTCGACTATCACCGGGTGACACGACACCCGTCCCGTCCCGACCGCGCGCAGCGCGGAGCCCGCCCGAACGTCCTCGACCGCCGGCAGCAGGGAGAGGGCAGCGAGCCGGAATCGCGTGCCAGCGATTCCGGCCAGCCCGACGCGACCCGCTCTGCGGATCGCACCCCGTCGCGGAGCCGACCGCGCCCTGTGATGCGCTCCGCGCATCACAGGAAGATCAACACTGTGTAACTCTTCCTGACCACCACCGTCCGGGCGGCTGAGCGGCTTGTCACATTGGGTAACGTGTGGGGATCGACGCTCTGCTGCGCTCGTCGCGCGGGGCCGCATTCCTGGAGGACGACATCTTGACTATCACCTCGCGTAAGGCCGCGTTCGGCGGTCTCGCCGCCCTCGGCGTCACCGCGCTTCTCGCCGGTTGCGCCTCCGCCCCCGAGGAGAGCGGCTCCAGCGCCGCCGCCGGTGGCGACTTCCTGCCCTGCATGGTGTCCGACGCGGGCGGGTTCGACGACAAGTCGTTCAACGAGCTCGGCTACAACGGCCTCGTGAAGGCCTCGGAGGACCTCGGGGTCACGCCGAAGACCGTCACCTCGGAGTCCGAGACGGACTACGCCCCGAACTTGACCAGCCTCGTCGACCAGGGCTGCAACCTGATCATCACCGTCGGCTTCGCGCTGGCCGAGGCCACGTCGGCCGCGGCCGAGGCGAACACCGACATCGACTTCGCGATCATCGACGACGCGACGATCGACCTGCCGAACGTCAAGCCGATCACCTTCGACACCTCGCAGGCGGCGTTCCTCGCCGGCTACGCGGCCGCCTCGTACTCCACGACCGGCGTCGTCGGCACCTACGGCGGCCAGCAGTTCCCGACCGTCACGATCTTCATGGACGGCTACGCCGACGGCGTGAAGTACTACAACGAGCAGAAGGGGAAGGACGTCAAGGTCGTCGGCTGGGACGTCGACGCGCAGACCGGCTCCTTCACCGGCGGCTTCGCGGCGGGCGTCGAGGCCAAGTCGGCCGCGCAGTCGCTGATCGACCAGAACGCGGACGTCATCCTCCCCGTCGGCGGTCCGATCTTCCAGTCGGCGATCGAGGCGATCCGCGACTCCGGCAAGGACATCGCGATGGTCGGCGTGGACGCGGACCTCTACGAGACCTACCCCGACGGCGCCGACCTGTACCTGACCTCGATCCTCAAGGGCATCGAGGCCGGCACGACCGACGTCACCAGCTCCGCCGGAGCCGACGACTTCGACCCCACCCCCTTCGTGGGCACCCTCGAGAACGACGGAGTCGGCATCGCGCCGTTCCACGACTTCGAGTCGAAGGTCTCGGGCGACCTGCAGGGCGAGCTCGACACCATCAAGGCGGGCATCATCGACGGCTCCATCACCGTCACCTCCCCGTCCGCTCCCGCGGCGTCCTAGTCGCTTCCTCGAAGAGGCCGGCGGGCCCGAGCACACCTCGGGCCCGCCGGCCTCTTCGTCGGTCCGGCGGGCGGATCGGCTCCGCTCCGTCCATCGATCCCATTCGGCGGCGCATCGTGGCGCGAACCGAAAGTTAGATTGGTCCCATGAAGCTCGAACTGCGTGGCATCACGAAGCGCTTCGGCGCGCTCGTGGCCAACGACCACATCGATCTCACCGTCGAACCCGGCGAGATCCACTGCCTCCTCGGCGAGAACGGCGCGGGCAAGTCGACGCTCATGAACGTGCTCTACGGCCTGTACCAGGCCGAGGAGGGGGAGATCCTGCTGGACGACGCGGTCCAGCACTTCTCCGGTCCGGGCGACGCCATGAAGGCCGGCATCGGGATGGTCCACCAGCACTTCATGCTCGTCCCCGTGTTCACCGTCGCCGAGAACGTCATGCTGGGCCACGAGGAGACGAAGGCCGGCGGACGCCTGGACCTCGCCGCCGCGCGCGCCCGGGTGCGCGAGATCTCGGACCGCTTCGGCTTCGACGTGGATCCCGACGCCCTGGTCGAGGACCTCCCCGTCGGCGTGCAGCAGCGGGTCGAGATCATCAAGGCGCTCTCCCGCGACGCCCGGGTGCTCGTGTTCGACGAGCCGACCGCGGTGCTGACCCCGCAGGAGACCGACGAGCTGATCGCGATCATGCGCCAGCTGCGCGCGGCCGGGACCGCCATCGTCTTCATCACGCACAAGCTCCGCGAGGTGCGCGAGGTCGGAGACCGCATCACGGTCATCCGCCTCGGCAGAGTCGTGGGGGAGGCGTCTCCGACGGCGAGCAACGCCGAGCTCGCCTCCCTGATGGTCGGCCGCGCCGTCGAGCTGACGGTGCAGAAGGAGCAGGCGGTGCCGGGCGACGAGGCCCTCGTCGTCTCGAACCTCACGGTGCGCGACGCCAACGGCCAGGCCGTCGTCGACGACGTCTCCTTCGAGGTCCGCCGCGGCGAGATCCTCGCGATCGCCGGCGTGCAGGGCAACGGCCAGACCGAGCTCACCGAGGCGATCATGGGCCTGCAGGAGCGGGTCGAGGGCTCGGTGACCCTGGACGGGCGCCGTCTCGACGGGCTCTCCGTGCGCCGCGTCCTCGAATCGGGGGTCGGTTTCGTCCCCGAGGACCGCACCGAGGACGGTCTGGTCGCCGAGTTCACGATCGCCGAGAACCTCATGCTCGACCGCAGCGACCGCGGTCCGTTCGTGAAGGGCCTGGGCCTGCGGCTCAAGGAGCTCGAGCGCTTCGCCGAGGAGCGGGTGCGCGAGTTCGACGTGCGCGCCCAGGGGATCGGCACCCACGTCGGCCGCCTCTCCGGAGGCAACCAGCAGAAGGTGGTGCTCGCGCGCGAGCTCAGCCGGGAGCTGCGGCTGTTCATCGCGGCGCAGCCCACCCGCGGCATCGACGTCGGCTCCATCGAGTTCGTCCACAAGCGCATCGTCGAGACGCGCGACACCGGAGTCCCCGTGATCGTGGTGTCGACCGAGCTCGACGAGGTCGCGGCGCTCGCCGACCGCATCGCGGTCATGTACAAGGGCGGGATCATCGGCATCGTCCCCGCCGATACGCCCCGCGAGGTCCTGGGGCTCATGATGGCCGGGCAGACGCCCGCCGAGAAGGGGGCGGCGGCGTGAGCGACGCGCAACTGCCCGCGGTCGATCCCGACGCGGAGACCGAGAAGGCGGCCGGGCTCGAGCCCGGCCAGAAGCCGGATCAGGAGGTGCGCCCCGGCCCGCTCGAGAGCGGCGCCTCCCGCGTCCTGCGCGAGATCCTCTCCGGCACCGCGCTGATGTCGGTGCTCGCCGTGCTGCTCTCCCTCATCGCGGGCGGCGTGCTGATCGCCGCGACCGACAAGGACGTCCAGGCGGCGTCGGGCTACTTCTTCGCCCGGCCGCTCGACACCCTGCAGGCGATCTGGCAGTCCGTCTCCGGTGCCTACTCCTCGCTCTTCCAGGGCTCGGTCTACAACTTCCGCCGCGAGGGCTTCGCCAACGGCATCAAGCCGCTGACCGACACCCTGGCCTTCGCGACCCCGCTGATCGCCGGCGGCCTGGGAGTGGCCCTGGCCTTCCGCGTCGGCCTGTTCAACATCGGCGGCCGCGGCCAGATGCTGATCGCCGCGGCCTGCGCGGGCTGGGTCGGCTTCTCCTTCGACCTCCCGTGGGGCGTGCACCTGATCGTCGCGCTCGCCGCCGGCATCCTCGGCGGCGCGCTCTGGGGCGGACTCGTGGGACTGCTCAAGGCCCGCACCGGCGCGCACGAGGTGATCCTCACGATCATGCTCAACTACGTCGCGTTCTACCTGATCTCCTACCTCCTGCGGACGCCCGGCGCGCTGCAGGCTCCCGGCTCGAACAACCCGAAGTCGCCCGGGATGAAGGAGACCGCGGTCTTCCCGGCGCTCCTCGGCCCCGGCTACTCGCTCACCCTCGGCTTCGTCTTCGCGGTCCTCGCGACCGTGTTCGTCTGGTGGCTCCTGAACCGCTCGACGATCGGCTTCAAGTTCCGCGCGGTGGGGGAGAACCCGCACGCGGCGCGTGTGGCGGGCATCGACGTGAAGAACAGCTACGTGTACGCGATGCTGCTCTCCGGCGGCCTGCTCGGCCTCGCCGGCAGCGCCCAGGTGATGGGGACGGTCACGACCGGCTTCACCTCCGGGATCGACGCGGGCATCGGCTTCGACGCGATCACGGTCGCGCTGCTGGGCCGCTCCCGCCCCTGGGGCGTGTTCTTCGCCGGCATCCTCTTCGGCGCCTTCAAGGCGGGCGGCTACTCGATGCAGGCCGCCGAGGGCGTGCCGATCGACGTGGTCCTCGTCGTGCAGTCGCTGATCGTCCTCTTCATCGCCGCGCCGCCGCTGGTGCGCGCGATCTTCCGCCTCCCGACGCCCGGGGCCGCCCCGAAGCGCCGCACCCGCCGCACCTCGGAGGTGTCCGCATGAGCACCGCCGTCGCCACCGCACCGGACCGCGTCGTGATCCGCAGCTGGAAGGCGCCGATCGCGTTCGGCGTCTTCGCGCTGCTCGCCGTCGTCCTCTTCGTGGCCCTCGGCCGCGACGGGACGAGCTCGTTCCGCCTCGCCGCGGGCACCGACTTCTTCGCCCTGCCGGACATCCCGTTCCCGACGCGGGGGACGGGAGTGGTCGTGGCGATCGTCCTGGTCGCCCTGGCCGTCGCGTCGGCCGCACTCACCCGCGCCGGCCGGCGCATCCCGCTCTGGCTCTCGGCGGTCTTCGCCCTGGTCTTCCTGATCGGGTTCCTCGTCTGGGCGTCGGCCGGTGCCGCGCTGCCCGTCTCGGGACTGCTGCTCGGGACCGTCGGGCTCGCCACTCCGCTGATCTTCGGCTCCCTCGGCGGTGTCATCTCGGAGCGGGTCGGAGTCGTCAACGTCGCGATCGAGGGGCAGCTGCTCGCCGGCGCCTTCACCGCGGCGATGGTCGGCTCCCTCACCCGCCAGCCGGTGCTCGGCCTGCTCGCGGCGATGGTCGCGAGTGTCCTGGTGTCGTTCGTGCTAGCCGCCTTCGCGATCAAGTACCTGGTCGACCAGGTGATCGTCGGAGTCGTGCTGAACGTGCTGGTGACCGGCCTGACGAGCTTCCTCTACTCCCAGGTCCTCTCCGCCGACGCGTCGACGTTCAACTCGCCGGTGAAGTTCGACCGCCTCCCGATCCCGGTGCTCAGCCAGGTGCCGATCGTGGGCGCCGTCCTGTTCAACCAGACGGTGATCGTCTACCTGATGTACTTCGCGATCTTCGCCGTGTGGTGGGGCCTGTTCAAGACCAAGTGGGGCCTCCGCCTGCGCGCCGTGGGCGAGCACCCGCAGGCCGCGGACACCGTCGGCATCGACGTCGCCCGCACGCGCTTCTGGAACGTCTCCCTCGCCGGGGCGATCGCCGGAGTCGGCGGCGCGTACTACACGCTCGACGCGGTCGGAGCGTTCGGCAAGGAGATGACCGCGGGCGCGGGCTTCATCGCCCTGGCCGCCGTCATCTTCGGCCGCTGGGACCCGATCAAGGCGACCCTGGCGTCGCTGCTGTTCGGCTTCGCGACCAACCTGCAGAACGTTCTCGGCGTCATCGGCTCGCCCGTGCCGAGCGAGTTCATGCTGATGCTGCCGTACGTCGTGACGATCTTCGCGGTGGCCGGTCTCGTCGGCCAGTCCCGCGGGCCGGCCGCCGCCGGCAAGCCGTACCTGAAGTCCTGAGAGGAGCCGTCGTGACCGACATCGACTGGGAGGCGCTGCGCGAGGCCGCGCTGGAGGCCATGAGCCACGCCTACGTCCCGTACTCGAAGTTCCCCGTCGGGGTCGCCGCGCTCGTGGACGACGGCCGGACGATCTCGGGCTGCAACGTCGAGAACGCCTCCTACGGGCTCACGCTCTGCGCCGAGTGCGCGCTGGTGTCCTCCCTGCACTTGACGGGCGGCGGCCGGCTCGTGGCCTTCACCTGCGTCGACGGGAAGGGCGGCGTCCTGATGCCCTGCGGGCGCTGCCGCCAGCTGCTCTTCGAGCACTCGGCCGAGGGCATGCTCCTCCAGACCGTGTCGGGCGTGAAGACGATCGACGAGGTCATCCCCGACGCGTTCGGCCCGCGCACCCTCGAGGCCTACGCCGCCTCCTAGCGCCGCCGTCACCCGCTCCCATCCCCGAACCGAGGACTCCGCATGACCCGCACCACCCCCGTCGAGGACTTCGACGCCGTCGACATCATCCGCACCAAGCGCGACCGCGGCACGCTCTCGACCGCGCAGATCGACTGGCTGATCGACGCCTACACCCGCGGCTACGTCGCCGACGAGCAGATGGCGGCCTTCGCGATGGCGGTCCTGCTGAACGGGATGGAGCGCGACGAGATCCGCGACCTCACCCTGGCGATGATCGCCAGCGGCGAGCGCATGCGGTTCGACGGACTCGGCAAGCGCACGGTCGACAAGCACTCCACCGGCGGGGTCGGCGACAAGATCACGCTGCCGCTGATGCCGCTGGTCGCCTCCTTCGGCGTGGCGGTGCCCCAGCTCTCCGGACGCGGGCTCGGCCACACGGGCGGAACGCTCGACAAGCTGGAGTCGATCCCGGGCTGGCGGGCCGACCTCGGCAACGAGGAGATGCTGGAGCAGCTGCGGACGGTCGGCGGCGTGATCTGCGCCGCGGGCTCGGGCCTGGCCCCCGCCGACAAGAAGCTCTACGCGCTCCGCGACATCACCGGGACCGTCGAGGCGATCCCGCTGATCGCGTCCTCGATCATGTCGAAGAAGATCGCCGAGGGCACAGACGCCCTGGTGCTCGACGTGAAGTTCGGCTCCGGGGCGTTCATGGTCGACATCGAGCGCTCGCGGGAGCTCGCCCGGGCCATGGTCGACCTCGGCAACGACGCGGGGGTGCGGACCACCGCGCTGCTGACCAACATGAACGTGCCGCTCGGGCTGACCGTCGGCAACGCGAACGAGGTGCGGGAGTCGGTCGAGGTGCTCGCCGGCGGCGGCCCCTCCGACGTCCGGGAGCTGACGCTGGCTCTGGCCCGCGAGATGCTGGCCCTCGCCGGGCAGCCGGACGCGGACGTCGAGCGCGCCCTCGACGGCGGCGCCGCCATGGACACCTGGCGCGCGGTCATCCGCGCGCAGGGAGGGGACCCGGACGCCGCCCTCCCCGAGGCCCGCGAGACCCACGTCGTGCTCGCCGAGCGCGACGGCGTGCTGGTGGAGCAGCAGGCGCTGCCCTTCGGCATCGCCGCCTGGCGCCTGGGCGCCGGACGCGCCCGCCAGTCCGACGCGGTGCAGCACGCGGCGGGGATCGACCTGCACGCGAAGCCCGGCGACCGCGTCCGTGCGGGCCGGCCCCTGCTCACCCTCTCGGCCGACGAGCCCGAGCGCTTCGCCCGGGCGCTGGAGGCGCTCGACGGCGCGTACCGGATCGGCGACGACGGCGACGAGGTGCTCGACGGCGGCCCCCTCGTGGCGGAGCGCGTCTCCTAGCTCCGCGCCGCCCGGCGAGCCGCTCCCGCCGACCCTCTAGGGTGGTCGGCGAACCACCGCCGACCTGCGAGGAGCACCGTGACCGATCAGACCGAGGAGTACCTCCTGCCGGGCGAGGGCGTCCTCATCGACGAGCTCCCCAAGGTGTCGCTGCACGACCACCTCGACGGAGGACTGCGGCCCGGGACGGTCCTCGAGATCGCCCGCGAGACGGGCGTGCCGCTTCCGGCCGAGGAGCCGGACGCGCTCGCCGAGTGGTTCCGCGCCACGGCCGACTCCGGCTCCCTCACCGACTACATCGCCACCTTCGAGACGACGGTCGCCGTGATGCAGACCGCGCCGGCGCTCGAGCGCGTGGCCCGCGAGTTCGTGCTCGACCTCGCCGCCGACGGAGTGGTGCACGGCGAGGTGCGCTGGGCGCCGGAGCAGCACCAGCGCGCCGGGCTCTCGCTCGACGCGGCCGTCGAGGCGGTCCAGGAGGGGCTCCAGCAGGGCGTGCAGGAGGCGGCGGCGCAGGGCCACCGCCTCCGCGTCGGCCAGCTGATCATCGCGATGCGGCACGCCGACCGCTCGCTCGAGGTCGCCGAGCTGGCGCTGCGCCACCGCGAGCGCGGTGCGATCGGCTTCGACATCGCCGGAGCCGAGGCGGGCTTCCCCGCCTCGCGGCACCGAGCCGCCTTCGAGCTGCTGGCGGCGGCGCACTTCCCGACCACGGTCCACGCGGGGGAGGCGGACGGCCTCGACAGCATCCGCTCGGCCCTGCTCGACGGACGCGCCCTGCGCCTGGGCCACGGCGTCCGGATCGCGGAGGACATCCGCATAGAGCGTCAGGACGACGACGCGAGCTACGTGACCCTCGGCGAGCTCTCGGAGTGGGTGAAGGACCGCGAGATCGCCCTCGAGCTCAGCCCCTCCTCCAACCTGCAGACCGGTGCCGTCGCGGCGTGGGGCGCCGAGCTCGCCGACCACCCCTTCGACCTGCTCTACCAGCTGGGCTTCCGCGTCACGGTGAACACCGACAACCGCCTGATGAGCGCGACGACCCTCAGCCGTGAGCTCGCCCTCCTGTCCGACGCGTTCGGGTACGACCTCGACGACTTCGAGGCCTTCCAGCTGAACGCGGCCCACGCCGCCTTCCTGCCGCTCGACGAGCGCCGCGAGCTCGTCGAGACGATCAGCGCCGGCTTCGAGGCGGCCTGACGGTGCCGCTCGACGCACTCCCCGAGGAGGCGGTGGCCCTCCGCCACTCCGCCGGATCGTGGCGGGAGGCCGTCCTCGAGGCGGGCCGCGCGCTCGAGCGGACGGGCGCGGTCGACGCCGCCTACTCCCGGCGCATGGTCGAGCAGGTCGACGTGCTCGGGCCGTACATCGTCATCGCGCCCGGGCTCGCCCTCGCGCACGCCCGGCCCGGCAACGACGTCCTGGCCGACGGCCTCTCCGTCGTCACGCTGGCCGAGCCCGTCGCCTTCGGGCACAGCACCAACGACCCGGTCTCGGTCGTCATCGGGATCGCCGCCACCCAGGCGCACGGACACGTCGGCTTCGTCTCCGGGCTCGCCGACGTGCTCAGCCGCCCGGACGCGGTGGGCGCCCTCGCCGCCGCCCGCACCGTCCGCAGCATCAACGCCGTCCTCACCGACAGCACCCCGCACCACCCGCACCACGGAAGAAGCGCATGAAGATCATCACCCTCTGCGGCGCCGGAATCGGCACCTCCGCCATCCTCAAGCTCGGCGCCGAGCGCGCCCTCGAGACCCTCGACCTCGAGGCCGACGTGATCGCCTCCGACCTGGCCTCCGTCGACGCGCTCGCCGCCGACGCGCAGGTCATCCTCACCTCCGGCGAGCTCGTCGACCGCATCGGCCGCACCTTCGCCGAGGTCGTCGTCATCGACAACTACCTCGATCAGAACGAGATCACGGAGAAGATCGAGCGGGCGCTCGGCTGAGCTCGTCTCTGAGCCGCTCCCTGCGCGGCTCAGCGCGGTCGGCCTCCCGACGGGGTGCGTTCCGCAGAGCGGGTTCCGTCGGGCTGCCTCGAATCGCTGGCACGCGATCCTCGGACGCGCCCTCCACCTTGCGGTGAGAGGGCGCTCCCTCCTCCTGCTGGTCGAGTGGCCGCGGAGCGGGGCAGCGAGACCCGGCTCCAGGGCGGACGGCTGCTCGGACCTCGCGGGAGGTCAGCGGGCGGCATCAAGGAGCACTGGACCCCCGGCACCCCCGTGCTGATCAGCGACCACATCAACCTCACGGCCGACTCGCCGCTGGAGGGCGCGACCTT
>NZ_PSUG01000099.1:0-980 GCF_002931755.1 Rathayibacter sp. AY2B3
TCCGATCGTACGGAGAGCCTCCCGGCGGCACAGCGGGGACCGACACGGGGAGTAACACAGGGTGGGATGCGGAAGGCCTCCCCGGTCCGTGGACGGGGGAGGCCTTCCGCGGGAGGGCTACGCCTGGACGAGCACGAGCTCCTCGAGGGGCAGGCGGGTGCGCGGCGCGGTCTCGCGCTCGCGGAGGGTCTCGTTCGCCAGCGCGTCGGCGTCGGCCGCGACTCCCACCGCGGCGATCGTCACGGGGTCGAAGCGCTCGTCGACGCCGAACGCGGCGCGGACGGCGTCCTTGTCGAAGCCGGCCATCTGGTGCACGTGCAGGCCCTCGTGGTGCGCCTGGACGCTGAGGTGGGCGATCGACTGGCCGAGGTCGTAGACGGCCCAGGGGCGCGGCTTCCCCTCGGAGTCGACGGTCTCGGCGAGGGCGACGACCAGGACGGCGGCGGAGCCGGCCCAGGCGCCGTTGAAGCCGGCGAGGGTCGCGACGATGCTGTCGAACTCGTCGGTCCCGCGGCGGGCGACGATGAAGCGCCACGGCTGCGAGTTGCTGGCGGAGGGGGACCAGCGCGCGGCTTCGAGGAGGGATGCGAGGGTCTCGTCCGAGACGGTCGCGGTCGCGTCGTAGGAGCGGGGGCTCCAGCGCTCCGCGAGGACGTCGAGGATCGGGGCGCTGGTGCTGGCGGTGCGGGAGGCGGTGGCGGACATCGCGGGGCTTCTTCCGTGCGGGGGACTGGGGGAGGGGCTCCGTCGCCCGAGGAGCCCAACCGTCCCCGCCCCGCAGGCATTCCCGCGCGCGCCCGTCCGGCGTCCGCGCGCGCGTTCGCCCACGGAGGAGCGGGCCGCCTCCGAGCCCCGGAACGGTACGGTGGGAGACGGCGTGGTCACCCCGCGCACCACCATCCACGACTCTGGAGGATCATCCATGGCCCAGCACTTCGACGTCGTCGTCCTGGGGGCAGGCCCCGGCGGATACGTGGCCG
>NZ_PSUG01000100.1:0-975 GCF_002931755.1 Rathayibacter sp. AY2B3
CCGCCGCCTACGCGGCCGCACCGGCGCCCGTCGTCCCGCGCACGCTGAGCCTCGTCGGGATGATCCTCGGCATCGTCGGCCTGGTCATCACGCTCTTCGCCGCGGGCTTCGGCTTCCTGCTGTCGGCTCCGGCCGTCGTCCTCGGCTTCCTCGGACGCCGGCGCGAGCCGGCCGCGCGCGGCTTCGCGCTGACCGCGATCATCACCGGGTTCGCCGGCATCGCCGTCTCGCTGATCTACCTGGCGGTCTTCCTCGTCTTCGTCGTGGTGGCCCTCGCCGCCGGCACCTCCGGCTACTGAGCCGGCGCGGGCCGCTCGACGCGCTCCGCCAGCAGGGCGCGGTGGCGCCCGGCGATCCGCGTCAGGATCAGCACCGCGCTGCCGGTGCCGGACAGGCCCAGGCGCTTGCGGAAGCGGGCGGGGTCGATGTCCACTCCGCGCTTCTTGATCTCGAGCACGCCGACGCCGCGGGTGCGCAGCTCCTTCGCCAGCGTGCGCTCGTCCAGCGGCAGCTCGGCGAGGACCCGGAAGCTGCGGAGGAAGGGCGAGGCGGCCGCCTCGTCGCCCGTCAGGTAGGCGATGCCGGGCGAGAGCATCCGCGAGCCGCTGGAGCGCGCGAGCTCGCCCAGGAGGCGCGCCCGGATCGCCGAGCCGTCGGGCTCGTGGACGAACGCGCCGAGCGGGCCGACCTCCTCGTCCTCGCTGTCACCCGCCGCGGTGAGCTCGGAGGAGCCGGCCGCTCCGAGCAGCAGGGCGGAGCGGCGCACGCCCGGGCGTGCCAGAGCACCGAACCAGAGCCCGGTCTCGACCAGCTCGCCGTCGACCGAGACCCACTGCGCCTCGGCGTCCCGGGGGAGGCGCTCGCGGTCGAAGCCCGGGCCCACCTTCACGCCCACCGGGAGGTGCTCGGCGAGGCCGAACGCGAAGTCGAGCGAGGGGGAGTAGTCGTCCGGATCGTCGAGCCGACGGGTCTCGC
>NZ_PSUG01000101.1:0-870 GCF_002931755.1 Rathayibacter sp. AY2B3
TCGACCGGCTCCCCGTTGACGGTGAACCTCATCGGGCACCTCCGGTCAGCTCGGCGCGGATCTCCTCGGCGAGCACGCGGACGACGGCGTGGCGCCAGTCGGCGGCTCCGTGCGGGTCGGTGAACCAGGTCGCGACGCCGTCGACGGCCGCGGCGAGCTCGGCGGCGGACGGGGCGGTGGCGAAGCGGAGCAGCTCCGGCCGGACGGTCGCCGCGGAGATCGTGAGGACGAACGCGCCGTCGGTGTCGAGGCGGCCGATGACGACGGCGCCGGAGCGTCCGAGAGGCGAGAGCGCCGTCTTGCGGAACGCGGTGCGCGCCTGGAGGGAGGAGAGCGGGAACTCGATCGAGCGGATCACGTCGTCCCGGGCGAGCGTGGTGGTCATGTTGCCGGTCACGAGCTCGGCGACCGGCACGGAGACGTCCGAGCCGTCGGCCCGCCAGACGAGCGCAGTGGCGTCGAGCGCGGCGGCGAGGCTGATCATCGGTCCGGCGGGCAGGGCGTTGGCGATGTTGCCGCCGACGGTGGCGACGTTCCAGATCTTGAAGGAGCCCAGCAGCGCCGTGCAGCACTGGAAGAAGAGCGGATGCGCGGCGTCGCCCGCATCGGGCATCGCGGCGAGCTCGCTGAGCGTGCAGGTCGCCGCGATCGAGAGGCCGTCGGGGGTCCTCGTGATCGGCTCCCAGCCGAAGCCCTGGAGGTCGAGCAGTTCGTCGAGGTGGTCGTGGGGGAGGGAGAAGACCCAGGAGCCGCCTCCGATGACCGCCGAGCGCGGCCCGCGGTCGGCCAGCTCGGAGCGGTCGCGCACCACCCGGACGCGCTGGATCGTGTTCAGGTCCATGCCGCGCCTCCGTCCCTGCGCCCGTCCGG
>NZ_PSUG01000102.1:0-800 GCF_002931755.1 Rathayibacter sp. AY2B3
CGGGGTGCCCGTCTTCTGGGAACCACAAAGTGGACGCAAGCAATCTCTGACCACTCCTACCAGCCTTTACAACGGTATGAGTGTAGTGATTATCAAGTTATCGGCTTATTAGTACCGGTCAGCTCCGACAGTCTTTAGTCCTGTCTTCCACATCCGGCCTATCAACCCAGTCGTCTGGCTGGGAGCCTCTCCCCCGAAGGGATGGAAATCTCATCTCGAAGCCGGCTTCCCGCTTAGATGCTTTCAGCGGTTATCCGTTCCGAACGTAGCTAATCAGCGGTGCTCCTGGCGGAACAACTGACACACCAGAGGTTCGTCCATCCCGGTCCTCTCGTACTAGGGATAGATCTTCTCAAATTTCCTGCGCGCGCAGCGGATAGGGACCGAACTGTCTCACGACGTTCTAAACCCAGCTCGCGTACCGCTTTAATGGGCGAACAGCCCAACCCTTGGGACCTACTCCAGCCCCAGGATGCGACGAGCCGACATCGAGGTGCCAAACCATGCCGTCGATATGGACTCTTGGGCAAGATCAGCCTGTTATCCCCGAGGTACCTTTTATCCGTTGAGCGACAGCGCTTCCACAAGCCACTGCCGGATCACTAGTCCCGACTTTCGTCCCTGCTCGACTTGTCAGTCTCACAGTCAAGCTCCCTTGTGCACTTACACTCGCCACCTGATTGCCAACCAGGTTGAGGGAACCTTTGGGCGCCTCCGTTACTCTTTAGGAGGCAACCGCCCCAGTTAAACTACCCATCAGGCACTGTCCCTGAACCCGATTAGGGTCCGAAGTTAGATAT
>NZ_PSUG01000103.1:0-792 GCF_002931755.1 Rathayibacter sp. AY2B3
GCACGTCGCCGGCGACCGACCACGAGCCGACCCGGTCGGCGCGCGTCGCCAGGCGCACCAGGCCGCGGGAGCGGAGGATGCGGCCCACCTTCTCCGCCACCAGCTCCCCGTGGACCGCCGTGCTCAGGCGGCCGGGGTGGAAGGGCAGCGGATCGCGGAACACGAACTCCTCGACGGTCGTGCCCGAGGCGCGGCGCCGCGAGGTCCCGTTGAGGGCGCACTGCCAGCCCATCGAGGAGGCGATCGCGTGCGCGCGCCGGGGGTGGAGCCTCCGTGGCGCCGCCGGGAGCTCACCGGCGGGGAGGAGATCGGCGGTGGGGGCGAGTGCTCGCAGGAGGTCGCGGACGAGTGCGGTCCGCTCGGGGTCGCTGTCGGAGCGGGGCTCGGCGAGGGCGATGAGGCTCGAGAACTCCAGGCGGGCGGCGAGGCGCTCCGCCGAGTCGAAGGAGGGGCCCGCGCCGCCGCAGAGCACGCGCAGGATCTCCTCCGTCGACGTCACGGCGACCACGTCGAGGATCGCGATGCGGGTGTCGGCGGGATGCCGCTGCGCGCAGAGGTGCTCGAGCACGAGTCCGATCTCGAGCGGGTCGGCGTGGCCATCGAGGGCGACGACCGTGTGACCGCGGTGGCCGTCGTCGGCGTCGGCCGCGAGGCGCCGGTGGAGCTCCTCGGCGAGAGCGGGACCGTCGGCGCCGGGCGGATCGACCTCGAGGTCGATCCGGGACTCGGGCCTGCCGGCGAGGAGTGCGGCGGTCCGCCGGGCGTCGCGGGGGTCGGTCGCGCTGACGAGGG
>NZ_PSUG01000104.1:0-773 GCF_002931755.1 Rathayibacter sp. AY2B3
GGCCTCGTGGACGTCGCTCTGCGCGTCGACCAGCTCGTGCCACCAGACGTCGCGGCCCGGGGTCCAGGGGACGTCGGTCTCACCGGTGCGGCGGACGACGAGGACGTGCTCGATCGAGGCGACGCCCTCGACCGCCCGGTCGGCGCCCGCCTTGACCGGCACCGCCGCTCCGCGCCGGAACTGCCCGTCCGTGGTGACCAGGAGCTTCGCACCGGTGTCCTCCACGCGGAACCGCACCGCCTCGGCCGAGAAGCCGCCGAAGACGAGCGAGTGGATCGCTCCGATCCGCGCGATCGCGAGCGTGATGACGATGGTCTCGGGGATCACCGGCAGGTAGACGACGACGCGGTCGCCCTTGCCGATCCCGAGCGCGGTCAGCGCGTTCGCAGCGCGGGAGACCTCGCGCTGGAGCTCGGCGTAGGTGATCGACCTCCGGTCGCCGCGCTCGCCCTCGAAGTGGAGGGCGGTCTTCCCGCCGCGTCCCGCGTCCACGTGGCGGTCGACGCAGTTGACGGCCACGTTCAGCCGTCCGCCCTCGAACCAGGTCGTGCGCGGCACCGAGAGCGAGCCGTCGGGCAGCGGAGCGGCCGGCTCCCAGCTGTGCGCGGTGTGCCACGGCTCCGCCCACTCGAGGCGGCGGGCCGCCTCCTCCCAGAACGCGACCGGATCGGCGGCGGCGCGCGAGTACTCCTCCGCGCCGGCGTTCGCCTGTGCGGCGAAGTCCGCGGGCGGCGGGAACCGGCGGTGCTCGTCGAGCAGGTTGGCGATCGTCC
>NZ_PSUG01000105.1:0-744 GCF_002931755.1 Rathayibacter sp. AY2B3
CCGAACCGAAGGAAGACCCGCCCCCGTGAGCATCGAGATCAACAACGAGTCGAGCGTCCCCGTCGACGAGGCCGCCCTGCTGCGCCTCGCCGGCTACGCGCTCGACTCGCTCCACGTGCACCCCGACGCCGAGCTCGCGATCGTGCTCGTCGACGAGGGAGCGATGGAGCAGCTGCACGTGCAGTGGATGGACGAGCCGGGGCCGACCGACGTGCTCAGCTTCCCGATGGACGAGCTGCGCCCCGGCACCGAGGACGAGCAGACCCCCGCGGGGCTCCTGGGCGACATCGTGCTCTGCCCGCAGGTCGCGCAGTCGCAGGCCGAGTCGGCCGGCCATTCGGTGCTCGACGAGCTGCAGCTGCTGACCGCCCACGGGCTCCTGCACCTGCTCGGCTTCGACCACGCCGAGCCGGAGGAGGAGCGCGAGATGTTCGGCATCCAGCGCGACATCCTGGTCGGCTTCCACATCAGCGAGCGACGCCGCTAGAGCGCGCCGTGCCCACTCTCCAGCTCCTCATCGCCGCCCTCGCGCTCGTCGCCGTCGGCGGCTGGTTCGCCGCGACCGACGCCGCACTCGGCGTCCTCTCGCGCAGCGACCTGCTCGACATGGCCCAGCACTCCCGCAGCGCCCGCGCGCTCCGCGCGATCGCGGGCGACATGAGCGCCCACGTCAACGTCGTCAACTTCTCGCGGATCGCGGCCGAGACGACGGCCGCCGTGTTCGTCACCACGGTGCTGGTCGTC
>NZ_PSUG01000011.1:0-81769 GCF_002931755.1 Rathayibacter sp. AY2B3
CTTCAAGAACCCGGCGCTCGCGGCGGATCTGCAGCGGTCCGACCATCCTAGAGCCCCGGTGGAGCGCTCTCTCGCCCCGGAACGCGGGACATCCCGCCCTGGACGACCACGAGGCGCCGCCTCCCCGCCCGGACACCGCGATGAGGGCGGGGTCCGGGCGGGGAGGCGGCGCCCCGGAGCAGAGGAGCGGGAGCGCAGGACGCGGGCGGCCGGCGCCTCCCGATCAGGCCCGGTGGGCGCCGTGCCCGTCGCGGGGAGGAGCGGTGCTGATCGAGTCCGTCCGGACGTCCGGCTCGATGCTGCCCGCGGCCAGGTCGGCCCCGGCGCGCGCGGCCAGCTGCGGGTCCGTGCGGCGCAGCTCCTCCGCGCTGTCCTCGGCCGCGAGGTCGTGCGCCTCCTGCATGGCCGACTTCGCCCGCAGCGGCGGGGTCTTGAGGAACCACGAGAGCACGAAAGCCAGCAGGACCACACCCAGCGCGACCTGGAACACGGTCACGGTCGCGTCGTTGAACCCGGTCAGGAACGGTGCCGACAGGGCGCGGTCCGCGGTGTTCAGGAACGAGGTGTCGCCGTCGAGCGCGGAGCCGATCGCGGCGGTGTCCTGCGACTGCAGCAGCTTCAGGATCCCGGCGTTGGCCGGGTCCGCGGCGACGGCCGGATCGGTGGCGGCCCGCTGCAGATCCGCCGCGAGCGCCGGGTTCTTGAAGGCCGCGGCGATGGTGTCGGGGATGCGGCTGAACAGCACCGAGAAGATCACGGCGGTGCCCAGGGTGCCGCCGATCTGGCGGAAGAACGTGGAGGCGCTGGTCGCGACTCCCATGTTCGCCACGTCGACCGAGTTCTGCGAGGCCAGGGTGAGGGTCTGCATCATCTGCCCGAGCCCGAGGCCCAGCATCAGCATCCCGCCCATCATGAAGATCACCGGCTTGTCGATCGTCACGAAGGTGAAGTAGAAGAACGCGGCCGACATCAGGAAGGTGCCGACGATCGGGAAGGCGCGGTAGCGGCCCGTGCGCGAGATGATCTGACCCGAGACGATCGAGGCGATCATCAGGCCGAGGATCATCGGCAGCATCAGGAAGCCGGACTCGGTCGGCGTGGCGCCGTTCACCAGCTGCAGGTACAGCGGGATCGCCATCATGCCGCCGAACATGCCGAAGCCGACGAGGACGCCCAGCACGGTCGCCATCGAGAAGGTCGGCGAGCGGAAGAGCTTGAGGGGGATGAGCGCGTCGTCGCCCATCATCCGCTCTGCGGCGATGAAGCCGATGATGCCCAGCGCGCCGACGATGTAGCAGACCCACGCGATCGGCGAGCCCCAGCCCCACTCGCGGCCCTGCTCCGCGATCAGCAGCAGCGGGCCCGCGGCGATGACGACGAGGGAGGCGCCCCACCAGTCGATCCGCACCGAGCGCTTGCCGGCGGGCTTGGGCAGGTGGAGGAACCGCACGACGATGAAGAGCGCGACGGCGCCGATCGGCAGGTTGATCAGGAAGACCCAGCGCCAGCCGGTGATGAAGAGGATCTCGGGGGTGCCGGCGAGCAGGCCGCCGATGAGCGGTCCGACGACGCTGGAGATCCCGAAGACGGCCAGGAAGTAGCCCTGGTACTTGGCGCGCTCGCGCGGGGGCAGGATGTCGCCCATCACCGTGAGCGCGAGCGACATGAGCCCGCCGGCGCCGAGGCCCTGCACGGCGCGGAAGCCGGCGAGTCCGAGCATCGAGGTCGAGAAGCCGGCGAGCGTCGAGCCGATCAGGAACAGCACGATCGCGATCAGGTAGAGCGGGCGGCGTCCGAAGATGTCGGAGAGCTTGCCGTAGATCGGCGTCGCGATCGTCGAGACGATCAGGTAGGCGGTGGTCACCCACGCCTGCTGCGAGAGGCCGTCGAGGTCGTCCGCGATGGTGCGCATCGAGGTGCCGACGATGGTCTGGTCGAGCGAGGAGAGGAACATCCCCGCCATCAGGCCGAAGATGACGAACAGGATCTGCCGGTGCGACATCACGGCGCCGGACGGCGTCGAGGTCGGAGCGGATGGAGCGGAGGCGGAGTCGGCCACGGTGGTCCCCTTGTCTGGCGGACGCGTCCAGGCACGGCGATCCGCCGCAAACGTTGCGTGCTGCGCAAAGTTACACCGCGTGCGGAGAGCGCGACAGGGCGTCCGGCGAGCCTGAACGGGATCTCAGGGCCGCCATGCCGGGGCGATGCCTCAGGCCGGAGCGGGGACCGCCTCGTCCGCCCAGCCGGCCTCGCGGAGCGCTGCGCGGGCCTCGGCTCGGGCCGAGTACGGCGTGCGCACGCCGAGGATGTCGCGGTAGTTCTGGTGCCCGGGGCCGGCCCAGAGGACGGCGTCGCCCTCGTGCGCCAGGGAGACGGCGACGCGGATGGCGCGCTTGGGGTCGTCGACCTCGTGGATCTCGGCGTCCGGACGTGCGGCGCGGGCGGCGTCGACGAGGGTGCGCCGGATCGAGGCCGGGTCCTCGAAGCGCGGGTGGTGGTCGGTGACGACCAGCACGTCGCTGCCCCGGACGGCGGCTTCGGCCATCGCCGGGCGCTTGAGCGCGTCCCGGTCGCCGTCGGCGCCGAACACCATGATCACGCGGCCGGGAGTGACCTCGCGGACGGCCTCCAGGGTGCGAGCGAAGGCGTCGGCGCTGTGGCCGAAGTCGACGTACACCGTGGGGCCGCGGTCGCCCGAGACGCGCTCGGTGCGGCCGGGGAGGGAGGCGTCCACTCCGCCGTCGCGGTGCAGCGCGGCGCGGATCTCGCCGATCGGCCGACCGGACTCGATCAGCATCACGATCGCCAGCCCGGCGTTGGCCGCCATGTGGGTGCCGATGATCGGCACGGAGGTCGTGATGGCACGGCCCTCGCGGTTCCCGATCCGGAAGCGGGTGCGGCCGAACTCCTGCTCGAGCACCGT
This sequence comes from Rathayibacter sp. AY2B3, assembly GCF_002931755.1. Lineage (NCBI taxonomy): Bacteria > Bacillati > Actinomycetota > Actinomycetes > Micrococcales > Microbacteriaceae > Rathayibacter > Rathayibacter sp. AY2B3. The sequence goes on from NZ_PSUG01000011.1 coordinate 2,924, forward strand.
CACGGTCCAGTCGGCGTCGACGCCCGGGAGGGAGGTGATCGTGGTGACCGGCACTCCGGCGACCTCGACGAGGCGCGCGCCCGCGGGGGAGTCGAGCGAGACGACGGCCCGGCGCGCGCGATCGGGCTGGAAGAGCTGCGCCTTCTCGCCGAAGTAGGTGTCCATGTCGCCGTAGTCGTCGAGGTGGTCGTGGCTGAGGTTCGTGAAGCCGGCGACGTCGAAGACCACGCCGTCGACGCGGTGGCGGGTGAGGGCCTGGGCGCTGACCTCGATGGCGGCCGCGCCGACGCCCTCCTCCTCCATGCGGGCGACGAGCGCGTGCAGCTCCGTCGCCTCCGGGGTGGTCAGGCCGCTGGTCACCGAGGTGTCGCCGATGTGGCGCTCCGCGGTCGAGCTGAGGCCGGGCACGACGCCGAGCTGGCGGAGGATCCCCTCGAGCATGTGCACGGTCGACGTCTTGCCGTTGGTGCCGGTGACACCGAGCAGCACGGGGGAGCGCTCGGCCGTCCCGTAGACGGCGGCGGCCACGGCGCCCAGACGGGAGCGGGGGTCGTCGACCACGAGGACGGGCAGACCGGTCGCGCGCGCGGCGTCGGCGCCCGCGGTGTCGGTCAGCACGGCGGACGCGCCGCGTGCCACGGCCTGCTCGACGAACTCGGCTCCGTGGCGGTTGACCCCGGGCAGGGCGACGAAGAGGTCGCCGGGCTCGACGTCGGAGGCGATCAGCGTCACTCCGCTGATCTCGGCCGTCAGGCCGCCCTCGTCCGCGATCTCGAGCGTCCGCGCGAGGGCGGCGAGAGGGACGGAGGGTGCGGTGAGGGGTCGGAGCATGGGGTCCTTCCATCGACGGCTCCGTGGGGGGCCGTGCGGCCGAGGGGGCGGTCGCACGCGGAGTCGTGGCTGTCACTCAAGCTAGGGGGTCCGCTTATGTGAATCCTTAGAGGATATGCGCGACCCGCGTGGAGGGGCACGGGTGGACAGAACCGATCGCCGGTGCTTCAGCAGATGCGCAGGAACGGGTCTGTCTAGGCTCGGAGGATGACGTCGAACGAGAACGAGCCGACCGATGGGCACTCCGTCCGCCGCAGAGCCCTGGTGATCGGGGGTGTGGCCGCCGCGGCGGGCCTGACCGCGCTGGGGGTCGGAGCCGCCATCGGGAACGGTGCAGCGGCGCCCTCGCCGACCCCCTCGACGGCGCCGCCCGCTCCGTCGCCCTCCACCGCCGCGACCACCTCGGCTCCCACAGCGGAGCCGACCACCACCCCCACGCCGACCCCTGCTCCCACCGCCTCCGGGATCGACCTCACCGCGCAGTCCGTCGACGACCCGGCGAGCACCTGGGTCGTCGTCAACAAGCTGCGGACGCTCGCGCCGGTCGACTACGTCCCCGCCGACCTGACCTTCCCCGACGTGCCCTACGTCAACCGCCAGCCGATGCGCCAGGCGACCGCGGACGCCCTCGTCCCGCTCTTCGCCGCCGCCCGCTCCGAGGCCGGCCTCTCGCTGGCCGTGCAGAGCGCCTACCGCTCCTACGACACCCAGGTCAGCGTCTACGCGGGCTGGGTGTCCTCGCGCGGGCAGGCGGGAGCGGATGCGACGAGTGCCCGCCCGGGGCACAGCGAGCACCAGACCGGCTGGGCGGTCGACGTGGTGGGAGCGTCGGGCGCGTGCGCGCTCGAGATCTGCTGGGGCGACACTCCGGAGGGGCAGTGGGTCGGCGCCAACGCCCACCGCTTCGGCTTCCTCGTGCGCTACAAGCCCGACACCACTCCGATCACGGGGTACGAGTCTGAGCCGTACCACCTGCGGTACGTCGGGACCCCGCTCGCCGGCTACCTGCACGACTCCGGCATCGAGACGCTCGAACGCGCCTTCGGCCTTCCGGATGCGCCCGATTACGCGCCGGGAACCACTTCCTAGGCGATCTAGCGATCACAGACGGACACGATCGGGCGTGACACGCGCCGCTCGTTACCGTACTGTTATTCGGAGCGCTTTCAGAGGCCCGTCCTACGGGTCTCCCACCCCCGCCTGGTGACATAGCCGCTTCCCCTGCTCCCGAGCCCGGTCCCCCGCCGAGCCGCCGACCCGTGAGACCTCTCTGTGCCCCCTCGCTCCACCCGCTCCACCGTGCCCGCCGACCACCCCGCGACTCCCGCGCCGACCCCCGGCGCTCCGCTGACCCGTCGCGAGGCCCGCGAGCGCGAGGGCCGCATCCGGCCCGCCGCTCCCGCGGCCGCCGCGCGACCCTCCGCTCCCGCCCCGGTGCACCCGGCCCCCGAGGAGTCGTTCCCGTCCCGCCGCGACCGGCGCGAAGCGGAGGGGCACCGGCTCCGCTCCGCACCCGCCCGCCGCGGAGCCTCCTTCTTCCGCCCGTCCCCGCGCACGCTGGCGCTCGCCGTCTCCGGCGGGCTCGTCGTCGTGGCCGTCGCGTCGAGCCTCAGCCTCACCGTCGGCACCGGCTCCTCGGCCGGATCGGCCACCGCGACGCCGTCCGCCGCTCCGACCTCTACCAGCGTCGCCGTGCTCCCCGCGACCACCGCCTCCGCCCGGGTCGTCCTCAGCTCCGTCTCCACCACCTCCGGCACCGTCGCCGGCGGCACGAGCGTGACGCTCGAGGGATCGAACCTGGACTCGGTCGCCACCGTCCGCTTCGGCGAGGCCGAGGGCAGTGTCGCCGTCGACAACCCCGACCAGATCACGGTCACCGCGCCTCCCGCCGACGGAGAGGCCGCGGGGGAGGTGCCGGTCGCCTTCTTCGACGCCGACGGTCAGGCCATCACGTTCGACGCGGTCACCGACTCCGCTGCGGCGGTCACCGTCGACGGGACCCCGGCCGACGCGGTGCAGCCCGCCGTCGACACGTCGGGCACCGCGGAGGGCACGACGGCCGAGGCCTCGACCGACCTCGCCGCCCCGACCGCGACCGCCACTCCCAGCCCCGCCGCGACCGGCGTGCTCGCCAGCACCAAGGTCGTCGCCTCGGCGATCACCTTCGCCTACACGCCCGACCCGGCGATCGAGGCCGCGAAGGCCCAGGCCGCGCTGGACGCGAGCCGCCTGGCCTCGCAGCTCGACTACCTCTCCACCTACTGGAACGACTACAACTCGGCCCAGTACGGCGTGATCTCGGGCAACGACTGCGTCAACTTCACCTCGCAGTCGCTGATCGCCCGCGGCTGGGAGATGGACGGCGAGTGGAGCTACTCCTCCTCCGGCGGCTACAGCTCCGCGTGGGCGTCGTCGACCGCGTTCAACGCCTACCTCGGCGCGCACCCCGAGCGCGCGACCGCGATCCCCGACTCCGAGCGGAGCCGCGTGAAGCCGGGCGACATCGTCCAGTTCGACTGGGACGGCTCGGGCGACTGGGACCACACGGGCGTCGTGACCAGCGTCGACGGCGACAGGATCCTCTACTCCTCGCACACCGCCGACAACCACGACCAGAGCATCGACGCGGCCTCCGCCGGCCGGATCATGTTCTGGGGCGTCTGACGCACCACGCACCACGCACGACGACGGGGCCGCCACCGCTGATGCGGTGACGGCCCCGTCGAGGTTCCGGTCAGATCACTTCTTGAAGACGTCCTTGACGTCCTCGCCGACCTTCTTGGTGTGGGCCTTGGTCTGGTCGGCCTGGCCCTCGGCCTCGAGGCGCTCGTTGTCCGTCAGCTTGCCGACGGCCTCCTTGGCCTTGCCGACCAGGTTCTCGGCTGCGTTGCGGATCTTGTCGTCTGCACCCATGAGGGGCTCCTTCTGTTCGGTGTGACCATCCGCCGGCGGATGCCGGGGAAGCTGCGGGACCGGGGTCAGGCGACCCGGTCCTCCTTGGAGAAGCCGGCGCGGGCGCTCGAGGCGACCTCGAGCAGGACCGGCAGGCGGGCGCCGAGCAGGGCGTCGAGCGCGTCGACCTCCTGGTGCACGGCGTCGACCACGGTGCGGGGCGAGACGCCGCCGCGGGGGAGGACGCGCACCTTCAGCGCCGTCTCGGATCCGTGGCGGTAGGCCGCGACGGTGACGTCGAGGAGCTCCGTCCGCCCGGCGAGAGCCGTCTCGAGGACGTCCTCGGCGAAGCCGGTCGCGATCTCGATCCCTCCGGCGGGCGTGCCCTCGGCCTCGTCGCGGAGGACGGTGCCGGTGCGGCCGTGACCGTGGGCGAAGGCCATCACCAGCGCGAGGACGATGCCCAGCAGGCAGATCCCGACGACGGCGTAGAGCGGCCAGAGGACGGCTGCATCGCTCCAGACGGTGCCCTCCTCGGGGGAGAGCCGCGACACCAGAGCCGCGCCCTCGCCGTCGGCGAAGGAGAGGACGGAGTCGCGGACCGGCTGCGAGACGGCGACCAGCACGGCACCGGCGCTGACCAGCGCGAGCACGAGACCCACGACGAGCAGGACGAGCCGGTTGACGAAGCGGTTGCTCGTGGTCATCAGATCCTCCCGGAGGTCGAGACGCGGACGGTGGAGCGCGGGGCGGGCTTCGCGCCGATGCGGGCGAGCTCCTCGTCGACGGCGCTCTGCACGGCGTCGCGGTCGACCGCGATGCCGGAGGCGGGGGTCACCTCGACCAGTGCGGTGCGCCGACCGAGCGAGGCGCGGGTGTCCTCGCGCCGGGAGTGGGCGGCCGTGCGGGCTGCGCGGGCGAGGGAGGAGGCGATCACGCCGTCGTCCACGACCACGGCGAGGCGGTCGTCGTCCACGGTGTGGCGGGCCCGGGCGCCGGGCGCCAGGGCGAGCACCAGCAGGACGAGAGCGAGGACTCCCGCGCCGACGGCCACGCCGATGAGGGCGGGGTTCGCCAGCGACGCGACTCCGACGATCGCGCCCAGCAGGGCGGACGGCGCGACGAGCAGAGGCGCGGCGCCGAGGATCGCGAGCACCGCCTCCGTGCCGACGTACGCCGCGACCAGGGCGATGAGCACCAGGACGACGATCTGCGCGGCGGAGCGGGACTTGTGGGTCTCGCGGCGGAGATAGCGGCTGTAGCGGGTGTCGGGCGCCGACGGTGCGGGGCTCATGCGACTCTCCTCGTGCTTCGGGTGCGGGTGCCCGTGACCCGGATGTCGATCCGGCTGACGGTGCGGCCGGTCAGCGCCTCCATGCGGGAGGCGATGCGGGTGCGGTCGCCGTGCAGGCGCTCGAGCAGGGAGCCGCCGGACGGGGAGGCGCCCGGCTCGACGACGACCGGCGCGGTCACCGCGAGGGCGAGGCCGCCCCGGTCGTCGGAGAGGCGGACGCGGATCGCGGAGACCTCCACGCCCAGCTCCTCGTGGACGATCGCCACGGCGGCGCGCTCGATGGAGCGCACGGTGATGGTGACGGTGCCCGCCACCGGCGATGCGGGACGCGTGTCGAGAGCGGTCACGGTGGGCTCCTAGCGGGAGGTGGTGCGGCCGCGGAACACGTCCACGAGGCTGCGCACGTCGAGGGTGCCGTCGGCGATGCGGGCGATCACGACGCCGAGGGCCATGAACAGGGCGGTGAGGACGAAGCCCCAGAAGCCGAACATCAGGGCCGCGAAGGCGAGGATCGCGCCGACCACGACGCCGAGGACGGTGCTGCGGCCGCCGGGGGCGGTGGGCGCGGGGCGCTGGAAGTCGCTCATCGGACGCGGCTCTCGGTCGACTCGTCGCCCTTGTCGTCACCGGGGATGTGCACGTCGACGACGGCGACGTTGATCTCGGCGACGGTCATGCCGACCAGCTCGGTGATGGCCTCGGAGACGGCGGCGCGGACGGAGTCGGCGACCTTCTGCATGGGCACGGGGTACTCGACGACGATGGTGACGTCGGCCGCGACCTGGGTCTCGCCGACCTCGACGCTCACGCCCTGGGCGTGGTCGGCGCCGCCGACGGCCTGGCGGATCGCGCCGAAGGCACGGGCGGCGTTGTTGCCGAGGGCGAAGACGCCGGGCACCTGGCGGGCCGCGATGCCGGCGACCTTGGCCACGACGCTGTCGTCGATGACCGTGGTGCCCTGGGCGGTGCCGGAGGTCCGCGAGCCGCCGAGGCTCGTGACCGTGTCGACGGGGGTCTTGTCGACGCGGGTGGTGGAGGGGGTGCGCGTGGTGTCGCTCATGAGGTCTCCTGGACGTCTCATCGGCTGCCGTTGCTGAGCAGACCGGGGTCGAAGGCCCGGCGGAAATCCGGTCGGGCTGTGCTTTCATGAGTGAGACGGAGCCCGGACGGCGTTCGTCACGGTGCTCGGCGGACTTTTTCCTGAGCGTCACCTGAGAGGCGGCCCGAGGCCGCGTGAGCGGAGAGGGAGGAGGCGCCGTGCCCGGACTGGAAGCGGCGAGCGATGCGCTGCTCGCCGAGCGCTCCGCGGAGGGCGACGTGCGCGCCTTCGAGGTCCTCGTCAAGCGGCACCAGTCGATCCTCCGTGCCTACGCGTGGCGGCTGACGGGCTCGCAGGCGGACGCCTCCGACGCCGTGCAGAACGCGCTGATCACGGTCTGGGCGCAGCTCCCGCAGCTCAAGGAGCCGGCGAGCGTGCGCAGCTGGATGATGCGGATCGTCAGCCGCTCCAGCGTCGACCTGCTGCGCCAGCGCCGCCCGACCGACGACGTCGACGCCGTGGAGCATCCCCCGGCCCGAGAGCCCGGCCCGTTCGAGGCCGCCGAGCAGAGCGACGCCATGCGGGCTCTCGCGCACGCCCTGTCCGAGCTGCCGGAGTCGCAGCGGCAGTGCTGGGTGCTGCGCGAGGTCGGCGGGGAGTCGTACAACGAGATCGCCGATCACCTCGGTCTCACGGTGACCGCCGTGCGGGGCAAGCTCGCCCGCGCGCGCGAGTCGCTGGTCGTGGCGATGGAGGACTGGCGATGAGGGAGCAGACGCGATGAACGCGGACCAGGGTCCCGGCGACGTGCCGGAGCGCGCGGGGGAGCACGACGTCGTGCTGCCGCCCGCGCCCGAGGCGGACGCGACGGAGCAGGAGGGCGACGGCATCGGCATCGACGAGCTGAGCGACTACCTCGACCGCGGGCGCACGCCGTACGACCCGGCCATCGAGGAGTCGCCGGAGCACCGGCGCACTCTGCGCGCCCTCGAGCGCGTGCGCACCCTCTCCGGCGCGCTCATCGACGACGACGCCGCACGCCTGCCCGCGCCGGAGGAGAGCTGGTTCGGCTCGATCCTCACCCAGGTGCGCCGCGAGTCGCGGGCCGGACGCGACATCCCGCTGGCGAGCGTCCAGCCCGACGTGGCGCTCACGATCACCGAGGGAGCGGTCCGCGGACTCGTGCGCGAGGCGGGCGACAGCGTCGCCGGCGTGCTGGTCGGCCGCTGCCGCCTGGTCGGCGACATCGCCGAGCCGGGCGCGGAGGTCGTGGTGGAGCTGACGATCTCGGTCTTCTGGGGGGTGCCGATCGCCGAGGCGGCCCAGCAGGTGCGTGAGCGCGTGCACTCGCGGCTGCTGACCCAGACCGAGCTGCGGGTGTCGAGGATCGACGTCCGCGTGGAGGACGTCTACGTCCCCGGGACGGAGGAGTCGTGAGCGGCCTCGAGGCGGCGGCCCCGGTCGATCCGGTGTCCGCGCTCGCCGCGGAGCTGCGCGCCCTGGACGGCGTCGCGACCCTGATGCCGGCCAAGCCCGAGGTGCGCGACGTGCTCGCGCACGCGGCGACCGCGCTGAGCGCGACCGGGATCGTGGTCGAGCCGCTGGGCACCGCGAGCGGCGGCACGTTCGCCGATCCGGTCCTGGTCCGCGTCGCGGGGGACGAGGTGTCCGTGGCCGTCGACCTCTGCGTGACCGCGGAGGCGTCCGCGCCGGACGTAGCCCGCGCGATCGGAGCCGCGGTGCGCGAGTGGTGCGTCCGGGTGCATCCGGGGCTGCGGCCGCGGGTGACCGTCCGGGTCGCCGCGATCGACTAGGCGGACCGCCCGGCGGACCCGGCTGCTCGCAGGTCGGGGCTCCTCTCGCGAGGTGCGGACCCGTACTCCCCGCTGCCGTGCTCCCCTCCTCCGGAGTGCACCCGGCCTCCCGGAGCGACGGTGCTGCGAGCCGCCCGAGGACCGTGACGGCGCCGTCTCCCCGGAGCCCCTCGCTCAGGCGCGCTCGGCGAGGAACGCGTCCGTCTCGGCCGCCGTCGGCGCGGACACCGCCGCTCCGGCGCGGGTGACCGAGATCGCCGCGGCCGCGCTCGCCCAGCGGGTGAGGGCGACCAGCTGCTCCGGGTCGTCCAGCCGTGCTCCGGAGGCGGCGAGCCGGGCCGAGAAGGCGCCGCAGAAGGTGTCGCCCGCGCCGGTGGTGTCCACGGCCTCCACCCGGAAGGCCGGAGTGCGCACCGTCTCGCGGTCGCGGACCGCCACGACGACGCCGTCGGAGCCGAGGGTGACCAGCACGAGCGGGACCAGCGCGGTGAGGGCCGCGGCGAGCGCGTCGTCGTCGGCGGCGGTGATGCCGCGATCGGCGGCGAGCTCGCGGGCCTCGTGCTCGTTGACGATCAGCACGTCGAGCACCGCGAGGAGCTCCTCCGGCAGCGGGCCGATCGGGGCGGCGTTCAGGATCGACACCGTGCCGCCGGCGCGCGCGGCGCGGGCCGCCTCCGTCACCGTCGCGGTCGGGATCTCGAGCTGCAGGAGCAGGGCGTCGGCCGCCGCCACCAGGGCCGACTCCTCGGCGGTCAGCTCGACCAGGGCGGCGTTGGCACCGGAGTCGACGACGATCGCGTTCTCGCCGCGCTCGTCCACGGTGATCTGCGCGGTGCCGGTGCGGACGTCGCCGCGGCGGGCGCGCAGCTCCAGCGGCTCCTCGCCGAGGACCGCGGCGAGCCGGTCTCCCGCCGAGTCGCGGCCGAGGCTCGTGACGAAGACGGTGCCGGGCTCGGTCCGTGCGGCCGCGACGGCCTGGTTGAGGCCCTTGCCGCCCGGGAAGGTGCTCGCGTCGAGGGCGAGCACCGTCTCTCCCGGAGCGGGGATCCGGGCGACCCGGTGGACGTGGTCGAGGTTGGCGCTTCCGAGCACGAGGAGGGGCATGCCCTCGACGTTAGAGCACGCGCAAGGGGGTCCGCCGCGGGCTCGGCCGCACCTACGGTGGGGGCATGGAAACTCGAATCCTCGGACGCACCGGCGCCCCCGTCTCCGTCGTCGGCCTCGGAACCTGGCAGCTCGGTGCCGACTGGGGGGACGTCGCCGAGACCGACGCCCTCGCCGTGCTCGACGCCGCGGTGGAGTCGGGGGTCACCCTCTTCGACACCGCCGACGTCTACGGCGACGGCCGCAGTGAGCGGACGATCGGCGCCTACCGCGCGGCGCACCCCGACGCGCAGGTCTTCGTCGCCACCAAGATGGGCCGCCGCGCGGAGCAGATCCCCGCCAACTACGTGCTCGACAACTTCCGCGCCTGGACCGACCGCTCGCGCGCCAACCTCGGCGTCGACACCCTCGACCTGGTGCAGCTGCACTGCCCGCCCACCTCCGTCTACTCCGACGACGCCGTCTACGACGCCCTCGACACTCTCGTCGCGGAGGGCGCGATCGCGGCCTACGGCGTCTCGGTCGAGCGCACGGAGGAGGCGCTGACCGCCATCGCCCGTCCGAACGTCGCGAGCGTCCAGATCATCCTGAACGCGTTCCGCCTGAAGCCGCTCGACGAGGTGCTGCCCGCCGCCCGCGAGGCCGGCGTCGGCGTCCTCGCGCGCGTCCCGCTCGCCTCGGGCCTGCTCAGCGGCCGCTACACGACCGAGACCGTGTTCGCCCCGGAGGACCACCGCAGCTACAACCGCGACGGCTCCGCGTTCGACGTCGGCGAGACCTTCTCGGGCGTCGACTTCGCGACCGGCGTGGAGGCCGCGCAGGAGTTCTCCCGCCTCGCCGACGACCACGGCCTCGCCCCCGCGGCGGCCGCGCTCGCCTGGATCATCCAGCAGGAGGGCGTCACCTCGGTGATCCCCGGTGCCCGCTCGCCCGAGCAGGCCCGCGCCAACGCGGCCGCCGCCTCCGCCGCGCCCCTCGGCCCCGCCTTCATGGAGGCCGTGAACGCCCTCTACGACACCCACTTCCGCCCCACCGTCCACCCGCGCTGGTAGCCCGCCCGCTCCTCGCCGCCGCTGAGTCGCCCGAGAAGGCTCGTTCTCCACTCCGAGAACGAGCCTTCTCGGGCGAGTCGGTTCGGGGCTGTGGAGAGAGCGAGCGGGGGAGCGGGCGACCCGCCAGCATGGGCGGGTGATCGACGAGGTGTTCCGAGTGGCGGAGGGGTCCGCCGCCGGGATGTCGCGTGCCGCGATGCGCACGATCGACGCCCCGGTGTACGGCATGCGCTCGATCACGCCTGCGACCGCTCTGGCCGACCGGTGCGCGGTGCTCCTGCGCCGCCTCGGCGACCACGCCTTCGTCTGCGGACCGACGGCTGCGCTCCTCTGGGGGGCTCCCCTCGACCTCTGCTGGGAGACGCGGACGACAATCGACGTCGCCGTCGAGGCGCCGGCCCGCGCACCGCACGCCGCCGGGCTCGCAGGCCGCTCCCTCCGGATCGGAGCCGGGGACGTCCTCGCCGGGCGCAGCGGCCGGCTGACGGGCCCTTCCCGGACCTGGTGCGACCTCGGCGCGCTGCTCCCGCTCGCCGACCTCGTCGCCGTCGGCGACTTCCTCCTGCACGCGCGGCTGGTCGAGGCGCCCGCCCTGGTGGCCGCCGTCGAGCGCTACCCGGGCCGCAGAGGGCTCCGTTCCCTGCGTGCGGCACTCGCGCTCCTCGACGGGCGGGCGGAATCGCGGCCCGAGTCGCTGGTGCGCGTCGAACTCGTCCGCGCCGGGATCGCGGGAGTCGAGTCGAACGTCGTGATCCGCGACTTCGCGGGCGGCTTCCTCGCCCGCGTCGACCTCTGCATCGCGTGGGCCCGCATCGTGATCGAGTACCACGGCGACTACCACCGCGTCGAGAAGGGCCGCTGGCGACGCGACCGGACGCGGATGAGGCGCCTCCGCGCGGCGGGCTGGCACGTCATCGAGCTCACGGCCGACGACCTCGCCGATCTCCCCGGCGTCGTCGCGCTCGTCCGGGAGGCGCTCCAGCGGTGAGTCGCCCGAGAAGGCTCGTTCTCCTGGTCGGGAACGAGCGTTCTCGGGCGACTGAGCGCAGCGCCTAGGAGTGCAGCGCCTAGGAGCGCAGCGCCTAGGAGTTCAGCGCCGCGTCCACGATCGTGCGCGCCTCGGCCTGGACCTCGTGCAGGTGGTCGAGGCCGCGGAAGCTCTCGGCGTAGATCTTGTAGACGTCCTCGGTGCCGGAGGGGCGCGCGGCGAACCAGGCGTCCTCGGTGACGACCTTGACGCCTCCGACGGCCGCGCCGTTGCCGGGGGCCTTCGACAGCTTCGCGATGATCTCGGAGCCGGCGAGGGTCGTCGCCGCGATCGCGTCGCCGTCCAGCTTGCCGAGGGCCGCCTTCTGCGCCTTCGTCGCCACCGCGTCCACGCGCTCGTAGACCGGGTCGCCGAAGCGCTCGGTCAGCTCGCGGTAGAGCGCCGAAGGGCTCTTCCCGGTGACCGCCACGATCTCGGAGGCGAGCAGCGCGAGGAGGATGCCGTCCTTGTCGGTGGTCCAGACGGTGCCGTCGAAACGGAGGAACGAGGCGCCCGCGGACTCCTCGCCGCCGAAGCCCACCGATCCGTCGACCAGCCCGGGGACGAACCACTTGAAGCCCACCGGGACCTCCCACAGGCGCCGGCCCAGCGACTCCGCGACCCGGTCGATGATCGAGGAGGAGACCAGCGTCTTGCCGATCGCCGCGTCCTCGCGCCAGCCGGTGCGGTGGCGGTAGAGGTAGTCGATCGCGACGGCCAGGTAGTGGTTGGGGTTCATCAGTCCGCCGTCGGGGGTGACGATGCCGTGCCGGTCCGCGTCGGCGTCGTTGCCGGTGAGGATGTCGAAGTCGCCGGCGCGCGCGACGACCGAGGCCATCGCGCTGGGGGAGGACGGGTCCATCCGGATCTTGCCGTCCCAGTCGAGGGTCATGAAGCCCCAGGCCGGGTCGACCTCGCCGTTCACCACGGTCAGGTCGAGGCCGTGCATCTCGGCGATCAGCTGCCAGTAGTGCACGGAGGCGCCGCCGAGGGGGTCGGCCCCGATCCGCACGCCGGCCTTCCGGATCGCGTCGAGGTCGATGATGTTCGCCAGGTCCGCGACGTAGTGCGTGCGGTAGTCGTAGGTCTCGACCGCGGAGGGCTCGGCCGAGGTCACGCCGCGGTTGCCGTCGGCGATGAGCTCGTTGGCCCGGTTCGCGATCCAGGTGGTCGCGTCGGAGTCGGCGGGACCGCCGTGCGGCGGGTTGTACTTGAAGCCGCCGTCGCGGGGCGGGTTGTGCGAGGGGGTCACCACGATGCCGTCGGCCCGGTCGGTGTGCGCGGGGTCGTTGTTGTAGCGGAGGATCGCGTGGCTGAGCGCCGGGGTCGGCACGAAGTCGTCGAACTCGTCCACGAGCACGCGGACCTGGTTGCCCACCAGGACCTCGAGAGCGGTGGTGAGGGCCGGACGGGACAGCCCGTGCGTGTCGGCGCCGATGAAGAGCGGGCCGGTGATGCCCTGCTCGGTCCGGTAGTCGACGATCGCCTGCGTGACGGCGGCGATGTGGTCCTCGTTGAAGGCCGTGTCGAACGAGGATCCGCGGTGGCCGGAGGTGCCGAACACCACCTTCTGAGCCGGATCGGAGACGTCCGGCTTCTTCTCGTAGTACGCCCTCACGAGGGCCTCGACGTCGATGAGATCGGAGGCCTGTGCCGGCTTCCCTGCGCGATCGGTCATGCGGTCCATAGTGGCAGTCCGGCGCCCTCCAGGGGTACCGCGGCTGGCTAGGCTTGCGCCATGCCCGACAGCGCCCCCGAGACCCGTGCCTACAGCTATCTCGGGCCCAGCGGCACGTTCACGGAGGCGGCCCTCGCGCAGGTCCCGGAGGCGCGCGGACAGCTGTGGCGCAGCGTCGCGAACGTGGGGGAGGCGCTGAGCGATCTGGTCACCGGCCGCAGCGACGGCGCGGTGATCGCGATCGAGAACTCGGTCGAGGGCGGAGTGACGGCCGCGCAGGACGCGCTGGCGCGGATCCCGGGGCTGCGCATCGTCGGCGAGTACCTGGTGCCGGTGTCGTTCATCCTGGTCGGCCGCCCCGGAGCGCGCCTCGAGGAGGTGCGCACCGTCGCCGCGCACCCCGTCGCCTACGGACAGTGCCGGGTGTGGCTCGACCGCGAGATCCCCAGCCACGAGCACCTGCCCGCCTCGAGCAACGTCCAGGCCACCGTCGACCTGCTGAGCGGATCGCCGGCGGACGCGGCCATCGCCCCTCCCGGGATCGTCGCCCACCACGACGTCGCGGTGCTGGCCGAGCGGATCGGCGACAACCCGAACGCCGTCACGCGCTTCGTGCACGTCTCGCGCTCGCACGCGCTGCCCGAGCCGACCGGCGCCGACAAGACCAGCGTCATCGCGGAGCTCCCGGCCGACCAGCCGGGCGCCCTGCTCGACATGCTCGAGCAGTTCGCGACCCGCGGGGTGAACCTGAGCATGATCCAGTCGCGGCCGATCGGCGACGCCCTGGGCCGGTACCGGTTCGTCATCGACCTCGACGGGCACGTCCAGGACGAGCGGGTCGCCGACGCGCTGATGGGGCTGCGGCGCTTCAGCCCGAAGGTGATCTTCCTCGGCTCGTATCCGCGCGCTGACCGCCGCCCGGTCACCTCCGTGCGACGCTACGACGACGAGGTGTTCCTCGAGGCCCGCGACTGGCTGCGCGGGATCCTCTCCCACGAGCCGGAGGTCGACGATGACCGGGGACGACGATGACAGGTCACGACGATGACTGACGACGACGACGACCGGGTCGACCCGCGCTACGACCCGGCCTTCCAGCGCGGGTTCTCGGGACCGGTGGAGCGCCTGCGCGGCGACGAGCGGGCGTTCGCCAGGCCCGGGACGGGAGCCGTCCCCGGTGCTCCCGCCGCCATGTCCGGAGCCGCCGCTCGTCCGGCGCCTCCGGAGCCGCGCGTGGTCCGATCCGGCTCCTCGTCCGTGCCCGGACCCCGCCGCATCATGGCCCTTCCCGACATCGCGGGAGCCGCCGAGGGCCGGCGGTCGCACCGCCTCGGCGCCGAGACCGCGCCCGCACCCCTGCCGGAGCCCGCCGCCGAGCCCGCTCCCGCAGCTCCCGTCGAGCCCGCGCGCGAGACGCCGCTGCTGCGGAACCCGTGGCTCCTCGTGCTCCTGCTCGCCGGTCTCGCGGGGACTCTGATCGGCCTCGCGCTCCTCTACACCGGCTACTCCTCGCCGCCCCCGCCCTACTACGGCGACTCCGACGTGCCCTCGCCCGCGTGGATCCAGCGGCAGCTCCTCTACTACTCCTGCATCCCCCTGCTGGGCTGCCTGCCGGCGTCCCTGCTGCTGGCGGTCGGAGTGGCCGCCCTGCGGTGGCGCGGAGTCGTCGTGCGGCCCCGCCCCGAGGAGCCGCGGGACGGCGCGCAGCTCCTCGAGGCCGAGGCTCAGACTCCGGACGCGCCGAAGAGCAGGCCGAGGAGGTAGGTCACCAGGGCCGCGCCGTAGCCGATCCCGAGCTGGCGCAGCGCCCGGGCCAGGGGCGGGGCGCCCGAGAGCAGCCCGACGATCGCGCCGGTGGCGAGCAGGGCGATGCCCACGAGCACGCAGGCGAGGACCACCGCGGCGAGCCCCGTCAGGCCGAGCAGGTAGGGCAGCACCGGGATGATCGCGCCCGAGGCGAAGAAGCAGAAGCTCGACAGTGCGGCGCCCATGCCCGTGCCGATCGACTCGTGCTCGTCGACGTCGGGGTCGCCCGCGGGGCCGCCCAGCGTGATCGGCGAGGTGACGGCGCCGCCGCGCAGGCCGGTGAAGACGGAGGCGGCACGTGCGTCGGCCTGCTCCTGGGTCATTCCGCGAGCGCGGTAGACGAGGGCGAGCTCGTTCGCGTCGACGTCCAGGTCGGGGACGATGCGGTTCGCGTCGAGGTCCGGGCTGGAGGCCGAGAGCAGCTCGCGCTGCGAGCGCACCGAGACGAACTCGCCCGCGCCCATCGAGAGGGCGCCGGCGAGCAGGCCCGCGATGCCCGTGAACAGGACGACGCCCGTGCCGACTCCGCTCGCTCCCACTCCGAGCACGAGGGCGAGGTTCGAGACCAGGCCGTCGTTGGCTCCGAAGACCGCCGCGCGGAACGTCCCGGAGAGGCGGTTGCGGCCGCGCTCGGCGAGCCCGCGGACGACCTCGCCGTGGATCCGCTCGTCGGCGGCCATCGCCTCGGTGGCGTCGTCGTCGTCGGCGTAGGGGGAGCGGGCCTCGGCGCGCTGGATCAGGGCGAGGACGAACACGGAGCCGAAGCGGCGGGTGAGGAAGCCGAGGAAGCGCGTGCGGAGGTCCGGGCGGGGCGCGGGCTCCGCCGCGGAGCCGAGCAGCTCCCGCCAGTGCTCCTCGTGGCGGCCCTCGGCCACGGCGAGCGCGAGCAGGATCTCCCGCTCCTCGCCGGTGCGGCGTCCGGCGAGGTCGCGGTAGACGGAGGCCTCGGCGAGCTCGTCGGCGAGGTAGCGGCGCCAGCGGCGCACCTGGGCGGGACTGGGGGTGGGGGCGGTGGTCGCCATGCGATCTCCTGGCTCAGGCCCGCCGACCCGCGCGAGAGGACCGGTCAGGACGTGCGTCGACTGACCGAAGGTCTCGTTCGCCCAGGCCGGAGCCGGGGTGGAGCGCCGGGCCCGGATCGTCCCGGACCAGCATGTCGACGCGCCTCGTCGTCCGCTCGGCGGACGGTGGGAACTACTCCCCTTCGCGGGGACCACCGTAGCCGAGATCGAGCGAGCCCGCCCGGCCGGTCCGCGCTCCGCGGCCCGGACGTCCGCTCGGCCCGGAGCCGGAGCGTCGTCGCGGACGCTCGCGCCGGGTCAGAGCGAGGCGGTCGCCCGAGCGGCGCGCCGGGTCTGGCGCTCGTGCTCGGCGTCCAGGAGCGCGCGCGTGGCCGGGACCGCCAGGAGATCGACCAGGGTGTCCGTCTCCTCGACGATGCGCTCGGCGCGGTCGAGCGGGTCGGTGCGCAGGAGGCGGCGGGCGGCGGACGCGACGTGCGCCGGCTTCGCCGCCAGGGCGCGCACGCGCTCGTCGACGCGGCCGGCGAGGTCGGCGCGCGGCACGACCTCGGTCACGAGCTGCCACTCCAGCGCCTCGGCCGCGCGGACCGGGCGGCCCGACAGCACGAAGTCCAGGGCGCGGCGGCGGCCGACGACGCGGGGGAGCGCGGCGGTGACTCCGACGTCCGGGACGAGCCCGACGTCGCCGTACGCGCTGAGGAAGAGGGCGGCGGGAGTCGCGATCACGATGTCGGCGGCCAGAGCGAAGGCGATGCCGGCGCCGGCGACCATGCCGTCGATCGCGCAGACGACGACGGCGCGGCTGTCCTCGAGCAGGCGGATCACCTGGGCGGTCGTGGTCGCGACGTCGCGCAGGTAGTGGTCCGGGTGCTCGGACCCCATGATCGCCGAGATGTCGCCGCCCGTGCAGAACGCGCGGCCTGCGGCGGTGATCACGATGACGGAGCAGCCGGAGTCGGCGTCGAGGTCGGCGACGGTGCTCAGGAGCAGTCGCGCGGTGCCGAGGTCGATCGCGTTGAGGGCGTCGGGGCGGTTGAGGGTGATCCGGGCGACGGAGCCGTCGCGCTCGAGGACGACGCCGGGGGTCGCGTCGATGAGGGGGGTGACGTGCATGGGAGAGCCTTCAGGGGAGCAGGGATGTCGAACGCGGGGGGACGTTCTCGGGGGACCTCTCACATTCGCAGCCGTCCCCGCGATCGGATGCCGCCTCGCGGCCGATGCTCAGCCGGCCCCGGGGGTACGCGCGGGCGGCGGCCCGTCCCGGCCCTCCTCTACACTGCTGGGGTGATTGATCCCGTACTTCTGCGCGAGAACCCGGACGTCCTGAAGCGCTCGCAGGAGGCGCGCGGCGACTCCGTCGAGCTGGTCGACGAGGCGCTGGAGGCCGACCGCGTGCGCCGTGCGGCGATCACCGAGGCGGAGCGGCTGCGGGCCGAGCAGAACGCCTTCGGCAGGACCGTCGCCAAGGCCCCCAAGGACGAGAAGGCGGCCCTCGTGGCCGAGGCCCAGCGCCTCGCCGCCGCCGCCAAGCAGGCCCAGCAGGAGGCCTCCGAGGCCGACGACGCCTTCACCGTGCTGGTGAAGCGCATCGCGAACCCGATCATCGAGGGCGTCCCCGCGGGCGGCGAGGAGTCGTTCGAGCTCGTCAAGACGGTCGGCGAGCGCCCCGTCTTCGACTTCGCCCCGCGCGACCACCTCGAGCTCGGCGAGCTGCTGGACGGCATCGACATGCAGCGCGGCGCGAAGGTCAGCGGCGCGCGCTTCTACTTCCTCAAGGGCCTGGTCGCCCGCCTCGAGATCGCCCTGATGAACCTGGGGCTCGAGAAGGCGCTCGCCGCCGGCTTCACCCCGCTGATCACGCCCACCCTGGTGCGCCCCGAGATCATGGACGGCACCGGCTTCCTCGGCGAGCACGACGACGAGGTGTACCGCCTCCGCGACGACGACCTCTACCTCACCGGCACCAGCGAGGTCGCTCTCGCCGGCTACCACGCCGACGAGATCCTCGACCTCTCCGGCGGCGCGAAGCGCTACGCGGGCTGGAGCACCTGCTACCGCCGCGAGGCCGGCTCGGGCGGACGGGACACCCGCGGCATCATCCGCGTGCACCAGTTCAGCAAGCTCGAGATGTTCGTCTACACCCTCCCCGAGGAGGCGGAGGCGGAGCACGCGCGCCTGCTCTCGTACCAGGAGGACGTCCTGCAGAGCCTCGGCCTGCACTACCGCGTCATCGACACGGCGGCCGGCGACCTCGGCCAGAGCGCCGCGCGCAAGTTCGACGTGGAGGCCTGGGTCCCCACGCAGGAGACCTACCGCGAGCTGACCTCGACCTCGAACTGCACCACGTTCCAGGCCCGCCGCCTCGACACCCGCTACCGCACCGAGTCGGGGAGGACCGCTCCGGTCGCCACTCTCAACGGCACGCTCGCGACCACCCGCTGGATCGTCGCCCTCCTCGAGACCCACCAGCGGGCGGACGGCTCGGTGCTCGTCCCCGAGGCGCTGCGGCCCCACCTCGGCGGCCTCGAGGTGCTCGAGCCCGTCGCATGAGCGCGGTCCGCGCCTCCGGCCGCCGCCTCGTCGCCCTCGACATCGACGGCACCGTCATGCACGAGGACGGCACCATCACCCGCGCGGTGACGGACGCGATCACCCGCGTGGCCGCCCAGGGCGACGAGGTGATGCTCGCCACCGGGCGCTCGCCCTCCTCCACGCTGCCCGTCGTCGAGCGGCTGGGGATCTCGCCCGAGTACGTGATCTGCTGCAACGGAGCGGTCACGCTCCGCCGCGACGTGTCCGGCGCCTACGTCCCCGAGACGGTCGAGACCTTCGACCCGACGGAGGTCCTCGAGACCATCCGCCGCTCCCTCCCCGACGCGCACTACGCCGTCGAGGACGCGGACGGCGCCTTCTTCTACACCGAGGCCTTCCCGGGCGGTGCCGTGATGGGCGCCGAGACGACCCACGTCCCCTTCGAGGAGCTGCTCGGCCGACTGTGCACCCGCGTCGTCGTGATCTCGCCCGAGACCGGGATCGAGGAGTTCACCTCGCTGGTCGAGGAGATGGGCCTGCACCAGGTCAGCTACGCGATCGGCTGGACCGCCTGGCTCGACATCGCCCCTCACGGCGTCAACAAGTCCACAGCGCTCGAGGTCGTCCGCGAGGAGCTGGGCATCGAGCGGAGCGACGTGGTCGCGCTGGGCGACGGCCGCAACGACATCGAGATGCTCACCTGGGCCGCCGCCGAGGGCGCAGGGCTGGCCATGGGCCAGGCGCCGGACGAGGTGCGCGCCGTGGCCTCCGCCGTGATCCCCTCGGTCCACCAGGACGGCGTGGCGGTCGCGCTCTCGGCCCTGCGCTGACCCCGGCGCCGCGCGCTCGGCGGTTACTATCGGGTGTCGCTCCTCCGGGAGCGGCGAGGAGGGCTGTCCGAGCGGCCGATGGAGCCAGTCTTGAAAACTGGTGGGCGGAAACGTCTCGTGGGTTCGAATCCCACGCCCTCCGCCACAGCGTCCGGTTCTGCAGGCCGACCCTCGATGGCGTCTTCCGACGCCCGTCCTGGCGCGCGACGACGGAGGCCCGCCCGCTCTCCTTCGGAACGCGCCACCCCTCTGTATAGGATTGCGCGACGCCCGGGATCGACGCCCGGCCCTCACCTCCGCACCACTGACGCCTCGACACCGGGAGACGGATGCGCCGCACGGGCCCTTCGACACAGACTCGCGACACTCCGCGCACGCCGCGCCCCTTCGTGCGGCACGGCCGCCAGAAGCGGCACTCGCTCGCGCGGACCCTGGTGAAGGGAGCCGCCCTGGTGGGCGGTGTCGGCGTGGTCGCCTCGGTGTCGGTGGTCGCGATCGCGGCGACGCTGATCGTCCAGTCCGTGCAGCCCTCGGTCGACCTGCACCCGGTCGCCGCCGGCTCCAGCGTCGAGGCCGGAGGCGCCCCGGAGATCGGCGCGCTGGAGGGCGGCTTCAACGTCCTCGTGGTCGGCAGCGACTCGCGGAAGGGCCAGGGCGACGCCTACGGCGACCCCGACGAGGAGACGAGCGTCCTCAACGACGTCAACATGCTGATGCACGTCTCGGCCGACCACAGCAACGCCACGGTCGTGAGCTTCCCCCGCGACATGTACGTCGACATCCCGGAGTGCGTGAACGCCGCCACGGGCGAGACGATCCCCGCCCGGTACGACACCAAGATCAACGAGGCGATGGGCAGCGACGTCAGCCTCGGCTGCGTCGCGGGGGTCGTCGAGGACCTCATGGGCGTCCGGGTCGACTACGGCGCGGTCGTGCAGTTCAACGGCGTGATCGAGATGTCGAACGCGGTCGGCGGAGTCGACGTCTGCGTCGCGACCGAGATCGCGGACCCCTACACGAACACCTACCTCGAGCCGGGCGTGCACTCGCTCGAGGGCATGGCGGCGCTCCAGTTCCTCCGCAGCCGCCACGGCATCGGCGACGGCAGCGACCTGACCCGCATCAGCAACCAGCAGGTCTTCCTCTCGGCGCTCGTGCGCCAGATCAAGAGCG
The DNA here is from genome assembly GCF_002931755.1 of Rathayibacter sp. AY2B3. Classification (NCBI taxonomy): domain Bacteria; kingdom Bacillati; phylum Actinomycetota; class Actinomycetes; order Micrococcales; family Microbacteriaceae; genus Rathayibacter; species Rathayibacter sp. AY2B3. The sequence continues at coordinate 23,018 of NZ_PSUG01000011.1, forward strand.
CGGACACCCTCCTCAACCCGGTCGCGCTCTACGGGCTCGCGAAGGCGGCGCTGGGCAACATGACGCTCTCGACCGGTCTCGACAACGTGAACACGATGGTCCAGATGGGGCTCGCGCTGAAGGACGTCGACCTCGCGGACGTCGTCTTCGCGCAGTACCCGACCGGGGCGACTCCGAGCGGAGTGGAGCCGGACCGTGCCGCGGGCGACGTCCTGGCGAGCGCCCTGCAGACCGATCAGCCGATCGCCATCACCGGCGGCACCGGTGCCGGCGCGACCGTGGAGGGCGAGGCCGCGGCCCCGGCCGACACCGCCGCTCCCTCGGGCCCGGCGACCGCGGATCCGCTCGCGACGTCCGAGGCGGCACCCGGCACTCCTGCAGCGACTCCCGAGGACGGATCCAAGGTTGCCCTGCCAGAATCGGTCACCGGCCAGAGCGCCGACCAGCAGACCTGCTCGGTCGGGTTCTTCGGCTGAGCCGAGGGCGGGCGGCACCACGGGTGCTCTCCACCTCGCGCGCTGACTCCGGGACGACACGCGTCCCGCAGCCGAGAGAGAGTACGACCCGATGAGCGAACGCGCGTCCACCCGGACCACAGCAGCACGGCACGGCCGACTGCGCCGCCCGAGCGGCGTGCGCTTCGCCGCGCGGATCCTCGCGGCCTGCGTGGGCGTCGGCGTCCTCAGCGCGGTCTGCATCGTGGCGATCGCGGCCTCGATGATCGCCGGGAGCGCGCGCCCCTCCGTCGACCTCGGGATCGACTCGGGCGGGGGCGACGTGCCCGAGATCGGGGCGATCGAGGGCGGCGTCAACATCCTGCTCGCCGGCAGCGACAGCGCCGACGGATCGGCCGCCGGAGCGTACGGCGAGCGTGCCGAGAACCTCAACGACGTCACAATGCTCATGCACATCTCGGCCGACCACTCCACCGTGGAGGTCGTCAGCTTCCCCCGCGACCTCTACGTCCCGATCCCCTCCTGCACCGACCCGGCCACCGGCGCCGTCTCGGACGCGGTGGACTCGGCGAAGATCAACACCTCGCTCGAGGCCGGCGGACTGGCGTGCACCGTGCAGACGGTGGAGCAGCTGACCGGGCTCGAGATCCCCTACGCGGCGCTCATCCAGTTCGAGGGCGTCATCGAGATGTCGAACGCGGTCGGCGGAGTGGACGTCTGCGTCGCCACGCCGATCCAGGACGAGTACACCGGGCTGAACCTCGACGCGGGCACGCACACGCTCGTCGGCGCCGAGGCGCTGGCGTTCCTCCGCACCCGGCACGGTGTCGGCGACGGCAGCGACCTCACGCGCATCTCGAGCCAGCAGGTGTACCTCTCGTCGCTGGTGCGCAAGGTGAAGAGCGCGTCGACGCTCTCGAACCCGGTGAACCTCTACGGCCTCGCGAAGGCGGCCGTCTCGAACATGCAGCTCTCGACCTCGCTCGAGAACGTGAACACCCTGGTCTCGATCGGCCTCGCGGTGAAGGACGTCGACCTCGCGAACGTGGTCTTCGTGCAGTACCCGACCTTCATCGACGGCAACGGCGTGTACCCCAGCGAGGACGCGGCGGCGGCGCTGAACGCGGCGCTCCTCGCCGACCAGCCGATCGCGCTGAGCGGCACCACCGGCGGCGGCTCGCAGTCGACGGGGGAGGATCCCGGAGCGACGGGCGCTCCGGCGGCCACGGAGGCGCCGGCCACCGACGCTCCCACGACCGACGCCCCCGCGACCGACGCCCCCGCGACGAGCGCGCCCGACGGGCCGGTCACCCTCCCGAGCGACGTCTCCGGGCAGACCGCGCAGCAGGAGACCTGCACGATCGGCCGGCCTCTGTCGGACCAGTAGGCGGCGCGCCCCACCCTCCTGCGGAGGGGCGGGCGCCCGTGTCGCGAGGCCCTCGCGCGTGCGGTTATGATGGTCGTCGTGCGTCCGCCAGCGGGCGCTCAGGAGTCGTCGCATAGTCCGGTCGAGTGCACCACCCTGCTAAGGTGGAGAACCCTTTATTGGGTTCCGTGGGTTCAAATCCCACCGACTCCGCACCTCCCGAAGGCCCTGCTCACGCGGGGCCTTCGTCGTTCCCGCGGGCGTTCCCGGCGTCGGCCCCGGCGCCGTTGCCGGGCGCCGTTTCCCCGCGCCTCGCCGGCACGCCGATCCCGGAGGCGCCGCCGCCGATCCGCCGGGCGGGTGCGCTCCCGGAGCGGCTACCCTGATCGGATGTCCAGCCCGATCCTCGACGCCCTGTCCGCCCCTCCCGCGCGGAGGGACGTCGCCTCGATCCGCGGTGCTCTCGCCGAGGTCGCGATCGGCGACTCGGTGCGCGTCCTCGTCCGCTCCCCGCGCTACGGCCTCTACGGGATCGAGGGGGTCGTCCGCCAGGCCGTCGGCGGCGAGCTCGTCGTCGCGGACGTCTTCCTCGGCACGGGGACCGAGATCCAGAGCATCGCCCTGGCGCCGGACGCCGACGAGGTCGGCGGGGAGCGCTCGGCCGAGGGGCTCGAGCACGGGGATCCCGTGCGCGTGGCGTTCTCGACCCCGGCGCTCGGATCGTTCACGATCACGGGCCCGCTGACGGCGGGCGGGCGCGACGGGTTCCTCCTCGTCGGCAGCTGGATCGCCGCGGACGGCGGCGAGCCCGGCCGCCACGTCGACCGCATCGAGCGCCTGACGGACGTCGGCGTCCACGAGAAGCACGTCCCCGGGCGCCGCTCCGCGGTCGAGGAGTAGTCCCTCAGCTCTGGCAGTGCGGGCACCAGTAGGTGACCCGCAGCTGCAGCTCGTCGTCGCCGAGCTCGCCGCGCTCGATCGGAGTGCCGCAGCGCCGGCAGGGCTTCCGGTCGCGGCCGTAGACCCAGAGCTGCTGGCCCGGGCGCAGGTTTCCGGTCGTGGTGCGCTCGATCCGCTCGCGGTTCACGGTGATGAGCCGCTTCGCGAGCGCGATGGTGCGCACGAGATCGCCGCTCCCACCGACCGGTCGCGTGGGCAGCACGCCGCGCAGGAAGCACAGCTCGGCGCGGTAGACGTTGCCGAGCCCGGCCATGATCCGCTGGTCGAGCAGCGCGAGCCCGATCGGCCGCTCCGGGTCGGCGGACAGGCGCCGCAGCGCCTCGTCCGCATCCCAGTCGGCGCCGAGCAGATCCGGGCCGAGGTAGCCGACCACGTCCTCCTCCGCCGAGCGAGGGACGATCTCGAGGAGCCCGAGCTCGAAGCCGACCGCCTGCCAGTCCTCCGTCTCGAGGACGATCCGGGCCTGGAACGCCGGCCGGTGCCACTTCGGCCGCTCGCCCTCGCCGCGGGCGTAGAGATGCCAGCTCCCCTCCATCTTGAGGTGGGAGTGGATCAGCGCGTCGCCGACCCGCATCAGCAGGTGCTTGCCGCGGGGGACGACCTCGTCGACCGTCTCGCCGGTGAGGTCGACCGTCGCGTACTTCGGCACGCGCACGTCGCAGCGGGTCAGGACCTCGCCGTCGAGCGCCTCGGCGAGATTGTGGGCGGATCGATAGACGGTGTCACCCTCGGGCACGCGGGCTCCCTCCGGCGCTCACGAGCGCATCCTCAGGCCGCGCGGATTGGCGACGAATCCGGCGGCGACGAGCGCATCGCCGAAGGGGGTGCCGAGCGCGAAGACGCCGTCGATCTTCTCGACGGTCAGCTTCTCGACCCCGCGGGAGCGGACCAGCTGCGAGAGGGCGCCGGCCGCGTCGGCGAGGGCCGCCTCGTCGGCGGTGAAGGTGAGGGCCGTCTTGCCGCCGCGCTCGAGGTAGACCGCGAGCGCTCCGTCGACGACCGCGACCAGCGCGCCGGCCTTCCGACCGGGGCGGTGCCCCTCGCCCTGCGGCCACGGTAGAGCGGCGCCGAACGGATTCGCGGGGTCGGTCGCCGCGAGGGCGAGCACCGGCCGCGAGCGCTCCTGCGCCTCGTCCTGCGGGGCGAACGTGCGGAGCCGGTCGACGCTGCCGGCCGTGCCGAACTGCGCTGCTCCCAGCTTCTCGATGAAGTAGCCCCTCCGGGCGCGGCCCTGCTGCTCGAAGCCGCTCAGCACCTTGTAGGCGAGGGCGAAGCCGCCGAGGACGCCCTCGGCCTGCACGGAGCCGCGGGTGACGATCCCGTACCGCTCGAGCAGCGTCTCGCCGAGCGCGTGCCCGCGGATCGTCGCGTCGGACTCCGCGAGCGGCACGATCGACCAGCGGCCGCCGGCGGTCGGGGGCCCGACGCGGGTGGCCATCGTGGGACGGGCGGTCATCCGGCCCCGGGGTGCGCGAGCGCGGGCGGGGGCGCGCGGCTGGCGGTGCGCGCCGCCGGTCGAGCCGACGAGGGTGCGCAGCGGCGCCAGGGTGTCGTTCGTGACGAGTCCCGCCCAGACCAGCTCCCACAGGGCCTCGACGAGGCCGGCGTCGTCGGTGGATCCGACCGCGTCGGAGAGCTGACGGAAGAAGTAGCCGCCGCCCGATCCGAGCACGCCGACGATCTCCTGCTGGAGCTCGGTCAGCGTCATGGACTCGGCGGCGGGGACGGGGAGGGTCAGCCCGGCCGTGTCGGCGAGGTGGAGGCTCACCCAGCCGTCGTTGCCGGGGAGGGTGCCCGCGCCGGCCCAGAGGACCTCGCCGGTCGCGGTGAGCTCGTCGAGCATCGCCGGGGAGTAGTCGCGCACCCGCGCGGGCAGGATCAGCGACTCCCAGGCGGACGCGGGGATGGGCGCGCCGGCCAGCTGGTCGATCACGGAGGCGACGCCGTCGATGCCGCGGAGCGAGCCGCCGACGTGCTGCCAGGCGGGGAGGAAGCGGGCGTACGCGGCCGCGTCGACCGGCTCGACCTCCTTGCGGAGCGCGGCGAGCGAGCGGCTGCGCAGGCGGCGCAGCACCTCGGCGTCGCACCACTCCGTCCCGGTGCCGGTGGGACGGAACTCGCCCTCCGAGACGCGGCGCTCGCCCGCGAGGCGCCGCAGGGTGTCGGTGACGACCGCGACTCCGAGGCCCAGGCGAGTGGCGACGGCGGCGGCGGTGAAGGGGCCGTGGGTGCGCGCGTAGCGGGCGACGAGGTCGCCGAGCGGATCGCGGACCGGGTCGATGAAGGCGACGGGGACGCCGATCGGCAGGGGCACGCCGAGGGCGTCGCGGAGCCGGGAGGCGTCCTCCATCGCGGCGTACCGCTGCTCGCCGCCGAGACCGACGGGCAGGACGCGCTTGGCCTTCACGAGCGCGGCCACGTCGGCCTCGAGCACCGGGCGCTCGATCGCGGGCGCCTTCGCGACGTCCGCCGAGGCGACCGACTCGTCGACCAGGCGCTCACCGAGCTCGTCCAGCGTCAGCGGCCCGAGCAGCCGGAGCAGGTCGGCGGCGCCCTCGAGGCCGCGGAGGCGGCGCTCCGGCTCCACGCGCTGCAACTCGCGCTCGATCTGCGCGAGGACCGCCGGGTCGAGCAGCTCGCGCAGCTCCGCCCGGCCGAGCAGCTCGCCGAGGAGCGTCGCATCGACCGAGAGCGCGGCGGCGCGGCGCTCGGCGAGCGGGCTGTCGCCCTCGTACATGAAGGCCGCGACGTAGCCGAAGAGCATGGACCGCGCGAACGGACTGGCCGTCGGCGTCTCGACCTCGAGGATCCGCAGCTCGCGTCCGTCCAGCCGCGCGGCCAGCCGGAGCAGCGCGGGCAGGTCGTAGACGTCCTGGAGGCACTCGCGGACGGTCTCGAGGATGATCGGGAAGGTCGGGTAGGTGCGGGCGACGTCGAGCAGCTGCGCCGCCCGCTGCCGCTGCTGCCAGAGCGGGGAGCGCTTGCCCGGGTTGTACCTCGGGAGCAGGAGCGCACGCGCCGCGCACTCGCGGAACCGGGCGGCGAAGAGGGCGGAGCCGCCGACCTCGCTCGTGACCAGCTGCTCCAGCTCCTCGCGCTCGAACAGGAACAGCTCGGAGCCCGGCGGCTCCGACTCGGTGTCGGGGATCCGCACGACGATGCCGTCGTCGCCGGCCATCGCCGCTCCGTCGATGCCGTGCCGCTCGCGGACGCGGGCGCCGATGGCGAGCGCCCAGGGCGAGTGCACCTGCATCCCGTACGGGGAGTGCAGCACCAGCCGCCAGTCGCCCAGCTCGTCGCGGAAGCGCTCGAGCACGAGGGTGCGGTCGTCGGGGATCTGCCCGGTGGCCAGGCGCTGCTCGTCGAGGAACGAGAGGAGGTTGTTGGTCGCGTACACGTCGAGCCCGGCCGCCGTGCAGCGCTCGCGGGCCGTCTCGGGAGCGGCGGCGCCCACCTCGCGGGTGAATGCCCCGATCGCCTCGCCGAGCTCGGCGGGGCGTCCCTGCGAGTCGCCCTTCCAGAACGGCAGGCGCCCCGGCTCGCCGAACGCGGGCGTCACGATCACGCGGTCGTAGGTGATCTCCTGGATGCGCCAGCTCGTGGCTCCGAGCGCGAAGACGTCGCCGACGCGGGACTCGTAGACCATCTCCTCGTCGAGCTCGCCGACGCGGTTGCCGGTCGAGCCCGGCTCGCCGACCATGAACACGCCGAAGAGCCCCCGGTCGGGGATGGTGCCGCCGCTGGTGACGGCGAGGCGCTGAGCGCCGGGCCGACCGGTGAGCGTGTTCGCGTCGCGGTCCCAGACGAGGCGCGGCCGCAGCTCCGCGAACCGGTCGGAGGGGTAGCGGCCCGAGAGCAGGTCGAGGGTCGCCTCGTAGGCGGAGCGGGGCAGGGACACGAAGGGGGCGCTGCGGCGGACGGTGTCGAACCAGTCGTCCACGTCGAGGCTCTCGAGGGCCGTCGCGGCGACGGTCTGCTGGGCGAGGATGTCGAGCGGGTTCGCGGGGACGGCGATCGCCTCGATCAGGCCCGAGCGCATCCGCTCCGTCGTCACAGCGGAGTGGAGCAGGTCGGCCCGGTGCTTGGGGTAGAAGGACCCGCGCGAGACCTCGCCGACCTGGTGGCCGGCGCGGCCCACGCGCTGCAGGGCGCTCGCGACCGAGGGCGGCGTCTCGACCTGGACGACGAGGTCGACCGCGCCCATGTCGATCCCGAGCTCGAGGCTCGAGGTCGCGACCACGCAGCGCAGGCGGCCGGACTTCAGGTCGTCCTCGATGATCGCGCGCTGCTCCTTGCTCACCGAGCCGTGGTGGGCGCGGGCGAGCAGCGGCTCCTCGTCGGGCGCGGACTGCCCGGTGCCGCTCGTCCCTCCGGCCGCTCCCATCGCCTCGGCGGGGGAGCGGCGGACGGAGGAGGACGAGGCCTCGGCGAGCAGGGCCCCGACCGCGACGGGCTCGCCCGCCTCGCGTGCGCGCTCGGCGGCGAGCTCGCGGCGCTCCGCGTAGATCTCGTTGAGCCGAGCGGTCAGCCGCTCGGCGAGGCGGCGGGAGTTCGCGAAGACGATCGAGGAGGTGTGCGCGAGGACCCGGTCGACGATCGACTCCTCGACGTGCGGCCAGATCGACCCGCTCTGCGGACCGGTGGCCCCCATCGTCGATCCGTCCTGCGGAGCCGCCGTCCCCAGTTCGGACATGTCCTCGACCGGGACGACGACGCTGAGGTCCCACTGCTTCTCGGACGCCGGAGCCACGATCGCGACGGGGGAGCGGCCGGCGAGGAACCGGGCCACCTCCTCGCGCGGGCGCACCGTCGCCGAGAGGCCGATGCGCTGCACCGGCTTCGGGAGCAGGGCGTCGAGCCGCTCGAGGGAGACGGCGAGGTGCGCCCCGCGCTTGGTCGACGCGACCGCGTGGACCTCGTCGACGATGACCGTCTCGACGCCGCGGAGCGACTCGCGCGCCGCCGAGGTGAGCATGAGGTAGAGGGACTCGGGGGTCGTGATCAGGATGTCCGGCGGCGTCTTCTGAAGAACGCGCCGCTCGGCGGCGGGCGTGTCTCCCGACCGCACCCCGACGGTGACCGTGGCCGGCGCGCTGCCGATCCCCTCGGCGCTGAGCCGCAGCGCCGTCTGCGTGACGCCGACGAGCGGCGAGCGGAGGTTGCGCTCGACGTCGACGCCGAGAGCTTTCAGCGGCGAGACGTAGAGCACGCGAGTGCGGTGCTGCGGATCCTCCGGCGGCGGGCCCTGCACGAGCCGGTCGATCGCCCAAAGGAAGGCCGAGAGCGTCTTGCCGGAGCCGGTGGGAGCGACCACCAGGGCGTGCGCTCCGCTGGAGATGGCGGACCAGGCGCCTTCCTGGGCGGCGGTCGGCGCCGGGAACGCGCCCTCGAACCACGCGCGCGTGGCGGGGGAGAAGCGCTCGAGGACGTCCGGCATGCACTCATCCTCCCTGCCACCTCCGACATTGCCGGGGCCGCCGCCCGGAGGCGAGCCCTTGACTCGGGGGAGCCCGTCCGTCAGGCGAAGCCGAGACGCACGAACGTGCCGATGTCGGCGAGCTCGGCCTGCCCGACTCCGTGGGCGACGCCCTCGTAGACCCGCGCGTCGAGCGCCGTGTGCTCCGGGAACCAGTCCGCCGCGTCCCGCACGAGCTCCTCCGGGATCACCGTGTCGAGCGTCCCGCGGCCCCAGAACACTGGAGGACGCTCGCGGGCGAGCCGCTCGTCCGCGTCGTCGCCCTCGGCGAGCGGGACCACGAATCCGGACAGGGCGACCGCGAAGGCGAAGCGGCCCGGCGCGCGCCGCAGCAGCTGCACCGCCAGAGCTGCGCCCTGGGAGAAGCCCAGCAGGCCGACCGGACCCGGGTGCCCCAGAGCGTCCAGCCACTCGATCACCCCCGCCGCCGCCGCCTCGACGGCCTCGGGATCGGCCCGCGGCTCGTCCGGCACCAGCGGCACTCGGAGGGGCCACCACGCGTTCGCCCCGCCGTTCAGAGCGAGCGGAGCCCGCAGGGACGCGAGGACCGGCTCCAGCGGCAGGTAGGCGCCGAGCGAGAACAGGTCCCCCTCGTGCGAGCCGTAGCCGTGCAGCAGCACCAGGAGGGGCCTGCCGACGCGGTCGCGCTCGGAGGAGGACCACAGCACCGCGTTCGCGTCGATTCCCATCGCACCATCATCCCCCTGAGCGCGGGATCGCCGCCGCCGGTCGGAACACCAGCCGCGAAGGGTGAGAATGGCTGCATGAGCGTGCGCACCCCTGACCCGAACTCCGGGTGGCTGTCCGACGACGAACTCGCCGAGATCCGCCGGCGGCTCCCGCTGCTGTACGTGGAGGCCGTGCCCGTCCGCGTCGACGGGCTCGGGCAGGTCACCGAGGTCGGCGTGCTCCTGCGCGCGACCTCCTCCGGCCAGATCACCCGCACGATCGTCTCCGGCCGGGTGATGTACGGCGAGACGCTGCGCGACGCGCTGTTCCGCCACCTCGAGAAGGACCTCGGCCCCATGGCCTTCCCCCTCCTCCCGGCGAGCCCGCTCCCCTTCCACGTCGCCGAGTACTTCCCCATGCCCGGTATGGGACCGTTCACGGACGACCGCCAGCACGCGGTCTCGCTCGCCTACGTGGTCCCCGTCACCGGCACCTGCGACCCCCGCCAGGACGCGCTCGAGCTCACCTGGATGACGCCCGACGAGGCCTGCTCCGACGCGATCTCGGCCGAGATGGAGGGCGGGCGGGGCGCGCTGCTCCGCGCCGCCTTGGCCTCCGTGGGCCGGCTGTCCTAGCGGCGCGGAGCGGTCTTCTTGCGCGCCGCGTGGCGGCGCGCCGCGGTCGGCTCTCAGGGACGGCCGGGCGGATGGAGCGTCGGGCGTTCGCCTAGACGGATTCGCTGGCACGCGAATCCGCCGTTCGGCTCGTGGACCCGGTGTCCCACTCGGCCTCCTGCGATGGGGCGTGGAGAGGTGGCGGCGCTGACCGGCGACGGCGCAGCGAAGGGGATCGCCGACTCGCGACGCGGTGAGGACTTCCGGACCTCCCTGCGCGGGACTCCGCCCTGAGTTGTTAAGCGAGAACGACGAAGGGCCGGAGCCTGCGACCTGTGGTCGCGGGCTCCGGCCCTCCGTGATTCTGTCGTCCTCACCAGGACGCGCGCTGTCCCGCGATCACCGATCGCCCGGCCCCCGGACCAGCCGCTCCCCGCGAGGCGAACGGTCGATCCGCGTGCGAGCGGATCGGCCTAGCCGGTCGTGACTCGCTCTGCGGATCGCGACCGTCCTGCCGGCCGACCGCGGTGCGCCGCTCTGCGGCGCACTCGAAGGCACAGGCGAACGGTCGATCCGCGTGTCAGCGGATCGGCCTAGCCGTTCGCGACACGCTCTGCGCGTCGCAACCGTGCTTGAAGCCGACCGCGGTGCGCCGCTCCGCGGCGCACTCGAAGGCACAGGCGAACGGTCGATCCGCGTGTCAGCGGATCGGCCTAGCCGTTCGCGACCCGCTCTGCGCATCGCAACCGTGCTTGAAGCCGACCGCGGTGCGCCGCTCCGCGGCGCACAGAACGGCTCAGCCCTGCGCGCGGCGGCCGCCGCGGCGGGCGCCGCCGCCGGCGGACTCGCGAGCGGGTGCGGCCGAGGACGCGCCACCGGTCGCGGTGCTGTAGAACGAGCGCGATCCGCCCGAGGTCGAGGGGGCGCCGGCGGCCGAGCGGCTGCGGCCTCCGCGGGCGCCGCCGCGGGCGGGTCCCTCGGCGGCGGTGCGGTCGCGGCGGGGGCGGTCGCCTCCGCCGGTCGCGGCGCCCGTCGAGCGTCCGCCGCGGGGTGCGGCGGTGCCCTCGGTGCGGGCCGCGCGCTTGCGCTGCGCGTTGGCGCCCTGCGAGCGTCCGCCCTGCGACTGGCCGCGGGCGGGCTCGACGACCGCGCTGGGGGTGACGAACGGAGCGACGTCGCCGACGAGCTTCGCGACGGCGGCCGAGTCGGCCGTCACCTGCTGGGGCGCAACCTGGATCGCGGCCTTGCGCAGGAGGGTCTTCACGTCGCTGCGCTGCGTGGGCAGGACGACGGTGACGACGTCTCCCTCGCTGCCGGCGCGGGCGGTGCGGCCCGAGCGGTGCAGGTACGCCTTGTGCTCCATCGGCGGGTCGACGTGGATGACGAGCTCGACGTCGTCGACGTGCACGCCGCGGGCGGCGACGTCGGTGGCGACGAGGACCTTGACGGTGCCGGCGCCGAACGCGGCGAGGTTGCGGTCGCGGGCGACCTGCGAGAGGTTGCCGTGCAGGTCGACCGCGGGTATGCCCTGGCCGGTGAGCTGCTTGGCGAGCTTCTTCGCGTGGTGCTTGGTGCGCATGAAGAGGATGCGGCGGCCGGTGCCGGACGCGAGCGTCTTCACGAGCGCGTTCTTGGCGTCGAGGCCGTCGACCTCGAACACGTGGTGGGTCATCAGCGCGACGGGCGAGTTGGCCTCGTCGACCGAGTGGAGCACCTCGTTCTGGAGGTACTTCTTGACCAGCTTGTCCACGCCGTTGTCGAGCGTCGCGGAGAACAGCAGGCGCTGCCCGCCGCGGGGGGTCTTGTCGAGGATGCGCGTGACGACCGGCAGGAAGCCGAGGTCGGCCATGTGGTCGGCCTCGTCGAGCACGGTGATCTCGACGGCGTCGAGGTTCACGAAGCCCTGCTTCATCAGGTCCTCGAGGCGGCCCGGGCAGGCCACGACGATGTCGACGCCCTGCTTGAGCGCCGCGACCTGGCGCTGCTGCGAGACGCCTCCGAAGATCGTGGTGGTGACGATGCCGTAGGCGTCGGCGAGGGGCTGCATCGCGGCGGTGATCTGCGTGGCGAGCTCGCGGGTCGGCGCGAGGACGAGTCCGAGCGGGCGGCCGGGGCGGCGGCGTCCGCCGGCGAGGGAGCCGCCGAGGCGGGCGATCATCGGGATGGAGAAGGCGAGGGTCTTGCCGGAGCCGGTCTTGCCGCGGCCGAGGACGTCGCGTCCGCCGAGCGTGTCGGGCAGGGTGTCGACCTGGATCGGGAAGGGCTCGGTGATGCCGCTCGCGGTGAGCGCGGCCACGAGGGGGGCCGGCACGCCGAGGGCGCTGAAGGAGAGGGGGGTGTTCGACATGGAGTGGTGCCTTTCGGGGGCATCATGCCGATCGAGGACGCGCAGGCGGTGGCCGGGGGCGCGGGTGATCGGCGTTCGGGCGAAGGTGACGGTGGTCACATCCGTTCGCCGTACGATTCGGTGCGCGCGGCCGGGAGCCTCATGCACGTGCGCCAGATGGTCGGGACGGATCCTCGACGGTCAGAGTCCTAGGGGACAAGGGGCGTTCTACGACGCGGGGGAGCGCAGTCGCTGCGCTCGCACCCTCCTACTCTAGTGGATGCCGATCCATCCGCGCATCGCGGCCTGCACGCGGGAGCCGTCGAGGTCGCTCAGCTTGGTCCCGACGAAGTCGCCCGCCCAGTCCGAGGTCTGCATGCGGAAGGCCGGCTCCGGGTCGCGCAGCGTCTTCAGGATGACGGCGGCGACGTCGGACGGGTCCTGCGCGTGGGTCGAGGAGAAGGACGACGCGGCGCGGTCGAGATAGGCGCCGAGCGCCGGCGCGTAGGGGCCGGCCTGCGCGAGCATCGCCGCCGCGTCGATGCCGACGTTCTCGACGAAGCTGCTGCGGACCGCTCCCGGCTCGATCAGCGACACGTGGACGCCGACGGAGGCGGCGACCGGGGCGAGCGCCTCGAAGAACCCCTCGACCGCGAACTTCGCCGCGCAGTAGTCCTCGTTGAAGGGCTGCCCGATCGCGCCGCCGACGCTCGAGACGGTGACGATGCGGCCGCGGGACGAGCGCAGCATCGGCAGCGCGGCGCGGGTGACCGCGACGGTGCCGAAGAAGTTGACCTCCATCACGCGGCGCAGCTCCTCCGGATCCTCCAGCTCGAGGGTGCCGAGATGGCCGGCTCCGGCGTTGTTCACGAGGGCGTCGAGACCACCGAGCTCCTCCTCCACGGCGCGGAGGCACCCGGCGACGGAGTCCGCGTCGGTCACGTCGAGCGCCCGCAGGTCGAGCTCGACGCGGGCCTCGGCGGCGGCGGCGCGCAGGCCCTCCGCCCGCTCCGGATCCCGCACCGTGGCGACCACCCGCCAGCCTGCGCGTGCGGCCTCGATCGCGGTGGCGCGGCCGATGCCGGTGGAGGTTCCGGTGACGAGGAGGACGGGACGGGGCATGCGGCTTTCCTGCTTTCCGGCGCGGGACGGCGCCGCCCGGAGGCTATCGGCCGACCCTCCGAGAACGTCCAGGGTCGGCGTCAGCCCCGGTAGCGCTCGCCGACCGGCACCTCGACCGCCAGCCGGTTGCCCGCCTGGGCGAGCGGGCAGGCCCAGGCGGGGTCGTAGGCGCAGGAGGGGTTGTAGGCGAAGTTGAAGTCGAGCACCAGCGTCCCCGGGGCGGAGCCCGGGCCGAGGTCGGCGCCCTTCACGGTGTCCAGGAGGTAGCGGCCGCCGCCGTAGGTGCCGCCGGGGGTCCCCGCGAGGGCGTCCTTGACCGGCAGGAACAGGCCCCCGCCGTAGGAGGCGAGCCGCCAGACGTCGAGGCTGCCGGCGTCGGGCACCTCGACCGTGCCGATCAGCTCGAAGGGGACGGTGCCGTCGGTGCCGGTCTCCACGTCCATCCGCCGCGCCTCCTCGGCGGGAGCCACCTCGAGCTCGAAGCGCCAGGCCGCGTCGTAGGGCGCGATGGGCAGCGAGCGGAAGTGCGCGCGATCGGCCGGCAGGAGCGGAGTGAAGGGGTGCTGCGCGAAGAGCGCGTTGCGCCCGCGGATCCAGGACGCGTGCGCGGCGAGAAGGTCCACGTTCGAGAGCCGACGCACCTCCGCGTAGAGGGCCTGGACGTGGCGGCGCCAGTCCGACACCTCGACCGCGGTCGTGAGGCGGCGGCGGGGCGAGACGGCGTCGTCGTCGTCCTGCTCCTCCTCCTCGGCGGAGGGCCACTGCAGCCGCAGGAGCTCCGAGCGCGACAGCTCGGTCTCCTCCTCGGCGACGCCGTCGGGGCTCATGCGGCGGACTCCCCGCGCGGGCGGGTGTCGGCGCCGAGATCGTGGCGCCAGGTCGGGGCGAGGGAGCGGATGCGGATGCCGCGCCACTGCCAGAACGCCCACATCGACGGCCAGAGTGCGGCCGAGGCGAGGCCCGCCGAGAACTCGAGGCGGTCGCGGAAGAGCGTGCGCCCGTCGGGGAGCGGGGCCACGGCCATGCGGTGGTCCCATGCGGTGATCAGGCGGAGGGAGCCGGTGAGCGGCCCGCCGCTGTCGCGCAGGATCCGCACATCGGGCATCGAGGGGACGCGGCGGTAGGAGAGGTCGATCTCCTGCGCTCCCATCGGCACGATCCCGAGGGCGTCCATCGCGACCTCGTGGGAGCCCAGCCCCCAGGTCGGGCGGAAGCCGCCCTCGTCCAGCGACGCGGCGGTCAGGAGCGGGGACATCACCTCCCGGAACACGGCCGGACTCTGCAGGGCGCGCCAGGCGGAGTCGGCGTCGGTGTCGAGCACGTGCTTGAGCATCACCTTCACGAGGGACATCCTCCTCCGCCCGCCCCTGCGCGGGAACCGGGTGCGCGCGGAGCCCCGGACGTGTATGCGCGTCAGGGCTCGCTAGCGTGTCAGGGTGACCGCTCCCGCCGCCTCCGTCGACCAGTCGACCTATCAGATCCGCTTCGAGTGGGGCGCCCGCGCCCTCCGCGTGCTCGCCCCCGCCCACGTCACGGTGCTCGTCGACGCCCTGCCCGGAGGCGAGGGCCCGGACCTCGGGGCGGTGGAGGGCCGCGTCGTCCGCTCGGGCCTGGCCGACCGCTCGGCCGTCGCCCGCTGGATCCTGGAGCGCCAGCACGAGAACGGCGGGCGCACCAGCGTCAACGTGATCGCCCTGGGCGACGTCGACGAGAGCGGAGCGGTGCGGTTCGCGATGGAGGACCAGCTGGCCGCCGGCGCCGTCGTCGACGCGCTCATCGGGCTGGGCATCGATCACGTCTCGCCCGAGGCCGCGGTGGCCTGCGCGTCCTACGAGGGCCTGCGCCGGGCGTGCGCGCACCTGCTCACCGCGTCCGAGTCCGGCCGTCTGCTCGCCGCCGAGGGGCGGGCGGACGAGGTCCGCGCCGCCGCGAGGGTCGACACCGTCGACGAGGTGGCGATCCTCCGCTGACCCGCCGCTCCGGCGGGCGCTGCCTCCGCGCGGTGCTGGACGTCCGCGGAGCGCACAAGCCCCTGCGGATCGGAGCCGCCGCCTCGACCACGCGCCCGCCCCCGGCGTAGCGTTCGGCGGAGGCGGTCCCTCCGCCCCCGCCCTGACCGAAAGCTGGCCCGCATGAAAGCCGTTCTCCACGACGTCGTCCTCGCCGACGCCCCCGACTCCGACCTGATCTCGATCGAGGGCAACTGGTACTTCCCGCCGTCGAGCATCGCCGAGGGCGTGCTCGTCGAGAGCCCCACCCCCTACACCTGCCCGTGGAAGGGCGAGTGCCAGTACTTCTCGGTGCAGACCGGCGACGGTCTGCAGAAGGACAAGGCCTGGTCGTACCCGCACCCCTACCCGACGGCGTTCGACCGCGTCGGTAAGGACTTCTCGGGCTACGTCGCCTTCGACCGCTCGGTCCGCGTCTCCGACTGACCCGTCCCGCCGCGGCGCTGCTCCCGGTGCCGCGGCGGTCCGTCAGCCGCGCGGGGCGGCGGCGCGCGCCCGGTAGGCCCGGACCTTCGCCCGGTTCCCGCAGCGCTGCATCGAGCACCAGCGGCGCGAACCGGCGCGCGACGTGTCGAGGTAGAGCATCCGGCACTCCGGATCCGCGCAGCGCCGCAGCCGTCCGGCCACGGCCGGCCCCAGCAGCCCCACGGCCTCGCGGGCGATCGACGCGAGCGCCTGCCGGCCCGCCGCATGGAGCCGTCCGGCCTGCCGCGATCCGCCGCTCAGCACCGGCGGGATGTCGGGCATCGCTGCGACCAGGTTGACCACGTCGACGTCGCGCGGATCGAGAGCGGTGCCGGCCTCGGCCGCGACGGCCAGGCGCGCGATCGCGCCCCGGAGCATCAGCGCGTCGTCCAGGCGCGCGTCCCGGCTGTCGGGGCCGACCGCCTCGAAGCGCTCGGCGAGCCAGGCGGCCAGGGCGGCGTCGGAGTCGAGGTGCTCGGCCGCGCCCGCGGGCAGTGCTCCGGTCGTGGCGAAGTCGAGTGCGAGGCTGCCGGAGTCGAACCACCAGCGTCGGCCGTCGGCCTCGGGGAGCCACTGGCCGGTGACCGGGGTGCGGCCGCCGTGCGGAGCCTCGTCCGGGCTCACGGCGCCGGGACCGGTCGGCGGCGCCACTGGATCGCGTTCGCGGGCTCGAACCGGCGCGCGCAGCGGCCGCAGGCCAGGGGCCGGGTGGGTCGGCGGTGCCGGTAGAAGAGGTGGCCGCCCGGGCAGGTGCCGACCCACGGAGCGAGCTCGTCCGCGGTCGGGTTGCTGTGGGTGCGCGATCCCGTGTAGCCGAGCCGCCCAGCGATCCGCCGCCACTGAGGTCCGTGCCCGGCGTCGGGACCGGCGAGCGCGTGCGCGACCTCGTGCAGGAGGGTCTGCCGGACCTCCTCGTCGCTCCAGCGGGCGGCGAGGAGGCGCGAGACCGTGATCCGGCGGCGCGTCCAGTGGCAGGCGCCGCCGCGGGTGCGGGCGTGGTCGAGCGCGAAGGACCAGGAGGGGTCGAGGTGCTCCTCGATCAGCGCGTCGGCCCAGCGGGCCACGTCGTCGAGGTCGGCCACCGGTGGCGCTGCCTAGGACTCGTCGCCGTCGGCGCGGCGGCGGCCGCGGGCGGTGCCGTCGGCGCGGGGTGCGCGGTCGGACCCGTCCTGGAACTCGGACGCGGCGGCGTAGCCCAGGCGCGCGACCTCGAGCTCCTCCTCGGGGACCCCGACGCGCTCGCCGAGTGCGGTCGCGGCGTCGAAGTCGCGCATCGCCCGGCCGTACTCGCCCAGCTCGAAGAAGGTGAGGCCGCGGTGCTTGAGTGCGAAGGAGTGCTCGAGGTGCCACTCGTGCGTGCGCGCCTCCTCGACGCAGAGCGCGAGCTCCGAGAGGGCCTCGTCGGTGCGGCCCCGGAGCTGCATGAGGCGGGCGCGGCGGACGCGGGCGGTGAGCAGCTCGGCGCGGTCGCCGGAGAAGCGGGTGCGGCGGACGGCCTCGTTCGCGAGGTCCCACGCCTCGTCGACGCGCCCGAGCAGGCGCAGCAGCTCCGCCTTCTCGGTGAGCGCGGCGAGGCTGCGCAGCGCGCCGATCTCCTCCAGGCGCTCCTGGGCGGCGTCGACGTCGATCTCCTCGTGGAGGGTCGCGGGGTCGTGGCGGATGATGATGCTCAGGGCGATGCTTCCTCGTGGAGTGCGGATCCGGATCGTCGCGCGCGGCGGACGAGAGGACGGTCGGGGTCGCTGACCCCGGCGTCGAGTGTACCGGCGGGTCCCCGGACGGCGCCCCGACGCGCGGCCCGGGTCAGCCCCGCCGCACCTGGAAGATGCTCCGCGCCGGCAGCGGCGACGGGGTCGCGGTCTCGTCCGTGACGACGAGGGCGCCGGCGATGAAGTTCTCGAGCTCCCGTCCCTGCACGAGCTTGGAGGGCGCGGGGTCGGAGGCGAGGCGCCGCGGCAGGCCGTCGAGCGGCAGCGGATCGGCGGAGGCGAGCATCACCACGTTCCCGAAGCGCTTGGCCTTGAGCATCTGGGTGTCGGTCATGATCGCGGTGTGCGCGAAGACGGAGGCGAGCGTCGCGGCCTGGGCGCGGGCGAAGGCGAGCGCGCCGCCGTCGGCCACGTTCACGGCGACGAGGCCGCCGGGGGCGAGCAGCGGCGCGATCGCCCGGTAGAACTCGGCGCTGGTCACGTGCGCGGGCGTGCGCGCGCCCGAGAAGATGTCGACCACGACCACGTCGACCGTGCCGCGCAGCCCGGGCGGCAGCTTGCCGAGCACCTCGCGGGCGTCGCCCTGGCGGATGCGGATCTGCGCCCCACGGGGGAGCGGGAGCGCCTCGCGCACCAGCTCGACCAGAGCGCCCTCGATCTCGACGACCTGCTGGCGCGAGCCCGGCCGGGTCGCGGCGACGTAGCGGGGGAGGGTCAGCGCTCCGGCTCCCAGGTGCAGCGCCGTGACGCTCTCGCCCTCGGGGGCGACGAGGTCGATCGCGTGGCCGATCCGGCGGACGTACTCGAAGGAGAGGTGCGTCGGGTCCGCGAGGTCGACGTGCGACTGCGGAGTGCCGTCGACGACCAGGGTCGCCGCCTCGGGCGAGTGCCGGTCGGGCTCGATCTGCGCGGTGTACCCGCTGGCGAGCACGGCGCGAGGGTGCTCGGAGTCGTCTCCGCGTCGGCGGCCGGTGCGTTCCTGCATCCGACCAGTCTGCCGCGACGGCGGGATCGCGGGGCTCCGCGCCCCGGCCCGCTCGGGACGATCCGGGAGGCCGTGGCCTCGTATACCGGACCCCGCGGGGCGGCGCAAGCATCCGCACTTGCGCGGCGTGGCGCGATACGGCTATATTCGTACTTTGCGCTCCCGAGTACCCATGCCCTCATATCGCGGTCGGCAGGTCACCGGAACCCGGCATCAGATGGTGGATGCCGTTGCCACACTCTAGCCCCGCCCCCAAGACCGAGTCGCCTCGGTCCGCACGGCGTGCGGGCAGGGGTGGCGGCCCGTCCGGCGGGAGCCCACTCCACACATCCCACAGATTGAGACCCGCGAGGGTCTACGGAGGTTCCTTCCTTGGCTGCTGCGTCCACCGCGACCACCACCTCACCCAAGAACGGACGCGGAGCTTCGCGTCTCTCGTTCGCCAAGATCAGCGACACCCTGACCGTTCCGGATCTGCTCGCGCTGCAGACCGAGAGCTTCGACTGGCTCGTCGGCTCGGAGGCGTGGAAGACCCGCGTCGCCGAGGCGAAGGCCGCCGGCCGGGAGGACCTCCCCGCCAACTCCGGACTCGACGAGATCTTCGAGGAGATCTCCCCGATCGAGGACCTCAGCGAGACGATGCAGCTGAGCTTCACGAACCCGTACCTCGAGCCCGAGAAGTACACGATCGAGGAGTGCAAGGAGCGCGGCAAGACCTACGCCGCTCCGCTGTACGTCGAGGCCGAGTTCATGAACCACCTCACGGGTGAGATCAAGACCCAGACGGTCTTCATGGGCGACTTCCCGCTGATGACCGAGAAGGGCACGTTCATCATCAACGGCACCGAGCGTGTCGTCGTGTCCCAGCTCGTGCGCAGCCCCGGCGTCTACTTCGAGCGCCAGCAGGAGAAGACGTCCGACAAGGACATCTACTCCGCCCGCGTCATCCCGAGCCGCGGCGCCTGGCTCGAGTTCGAGATCGACAAGCGCGACCAGGTCGGCGTGCGCATCGACCGCAAGCGCAAGCAGTCGGTCACCGTGTTCCTCAAGGCCCTCGGCCTGACGAGCGAGGAGATCCTCGAGCAGTTCGCCGGCTACGAGTCGATCGAGCTGACCCTCGAGAAGGACAACATCCTCACCAAGGAGGACGCCCTCCGCGACATCTACCGCAAGCTCCGTCCGGGCGAGCAGGTCGCCGCCGAGGCCGCCCGCGCGCTGCTGGACAACTTCTACTTCAACTCCAAGCGCTACGACCTCGCGAAGGTCGGCCGCTACAAGATCAACCGCAAGCTCGGCATCGACAAGGCGCTGTCCGACTCGGTGCTGACGGTCGAGGACATCATCGCGACCATCAAGTACCTGGTCGCCCTGCACGACGGCCGCACCGCCCTCCCCGGCGTGCGCGACGGCGAGGCGGTCGAGCTGCGTCTGGACGTCGACGACATCGACCACTTCGGCAACCGCCGCATCCGCGCGGTCGGCGAGCTGATCCAGAACCAGGTCCGCACCGGACTGTCCCGCATGGAGCGCGTCGTCCGCGAGCGCATGACCACGCAGGACATCGAGGCGATCACCCCGCAGACCCTGATCAACGTGCGCCCCGTCGTCGCCGCGATCAAGGAGTTCTTCGGGACCAGCCAGCTGTCGCAGTTCATGGACCAGAACAACCCGCTCGCGGGTCTGACCCACAAGCGCCGCCTGTCGGCGCTCGGCCCCGGCGGACTCTCCCGTGAGCGCGCCGGCGTCGAGGTCCGCGACGTCCACCCCTCGCACTACGGCCGCATGTGCCCGATCGAGACCCCGGAAGGCCCGAACATCGGCCTGATCGGTTCGCTCGCGTCCTTCGCGCGCATCAACTCGTTCGGCTTCATCGAGACGCCGTACCGCAAGGTCGTCGACGGCACCGTCACCTCGCAGATCGACTACCTCACCGCGTCCGAGGAGGACGAGTACCTGGTCGCCCAGGCGAACGCCCCCCTCACGAAGGACTTCCGCTTCGCGGAGGGCAAGGTCCTGGTCCGCCCCAAGGGCGGAGAGGTCGAGCTCGTCGACGCCGAGCGCGTCCACTACATGGACGTCTCGCCGCGCCAGATGGTCTCGGTCGCGACCTCGCTGATCCCGTTCCTCGAGCACGACGACGCGAACCGCGCGCTCATGGGCGCGAACATGCAGCGTCAGGCCGTCCCGCTGCTGCGCAGCGAGTCGCCCGTCGTCGGAACCGGCATGGAGGGCTTCGCGGCCATCGACGCCGGCGACGTCATCACCGCCGACAAGGCCGGTGTCGTCCAGGAGGTCTCCGCCGACTCCGTCACCGTCCAGCTGGACGAGGGCGGCACGCAGACCTACTTCCTCCGCAAGTTCGACCGCTCCAACCAGGGCACCTCGTACAACAACCGCGTGGTCGTCTCGGCCGGCGAGCGCATCGAGGTCGGCGAGGTCGTCGCCGACGGCCCCGCCACCGAGAACGGCGAGCTCGCGCTGGGCAAGAACCTGCTCGTCGCGTTCATGCCGTGGGAGGGCCACAACTTCGAGGACGCGATCATCCTCAGCCAGAACCTGGTGAAGGACGACGTCCTCTCCTCGATCCACATCGAGGAGTACGAGGTCGACGCCCGCGACACCAAGCTCGGCAAGGAGGAGATCACCCGCGACCTGCCCAACGTCAGCCCGGAGCTCCTGGCCGACCTGGACGAGCGCGGCATCATCCGCATCGGAGCCGAGGTCCGCCCCGGCGACATCCTCGTCGGCAAGGTCACGCCCAAGGGCGAGACCGAGCTCTCGGCCGAGGAGCGCCTGCTCCGCGCGATCTTCAACGAGAAGAGCCGCGAGGTCCGCGACACGTCGCTGAAGGTGCCCCACGGCGAGCAGGGCACGATCATCGGCGTCAAGGTGTTCGACGCGCAGGACGGCGACGACGAGCTCGGCTCGGGCGTCAACCAGCGCGTGGTCGTCTACATCGCCCAGAAGCGCAAGATCACCGAGGGCGACAAGCTCGCCGGCCGCCACGGCAACAAGGGCGTCATCTCGAAGATCCTGCCGGTCGAGGACATGCCGTTCCTCGCCGACGGCACCCCGGTCGACATCGTCCTCAACCCGCTCGGCGTCCCCGGCCGCATGAACTTCGGCCAGGTCCTCGAGATCCACCTCGGGTGGATCGCGAAGCAGGGCTGGAAGGTCGAGGGCCAGCCGGAGTGGGCCGCGCGCCTGCCCGAGCACGCCCGCGAGGCGGCGCCCGGCACCAAGGTCGCGACCCCCGTCTTCGACGGTGCGGCGGAGGAGGAGCTCGCAGGGCTGCTCGACTCCACCACCCCGACCCGCGACGGAGAGCGCCTGATCGGCTCGTCCGGCAAGACGCAGCTGTTCGACGGCCGCTCCGGGGAGCCCTTCCCGGACCCGGTCTCGGTCGGCTACATGTACATCCTGAAGCTGCACCACCTCGTCGACGACAAGATCCACGCGCGCTCGACGGGCCCGTACTCGATGATCACCCAGCAGCCGCTCGGTGGTAAGGCGCAGTTCGGCGGACAGCGCTTCGGCGAGATGGAGGTGTGGGCCCTCGAGGCCTACGGCGCCGCCTACGCCCTCCAGGAGCTCCTCACCATCAAGTCGGACGACATCCTCGGCCGCGTGAAGGTGTACGAGGCCATCGTCAAGGGCGAGAACATCCAGGAGCCCGGCATCCCGGAGTCCTTCAAGGTCCTCATCAAGGAGATGCAGTCCCTGTGCCTGAACGTCGAGGTCCTCTCGGCCGACGGCACCGCGGTCAGCCTGCGCGACACCGATGACGAGGTCTACCGCGCCGCGGAAGAGCTCGGCATCAACATCTCCTCCCGGTTCGAGTCGTCCTCCGTCGACGACATCTGATCCGCGCCAGCCTCCGACGACTCCCGTCTCTGACGAGACACCCTGTTTTCCGACAAGGAGAAAACATTGCTCGACGTAACCACTTTCGATGAGCTGCGCATCGGCCTCGCGACGGCCGATGACATCCGTCGCTGGTCGCACGGTGAAGTGAAGAAGCCCGAGACCATCAACTACCGCACCCTGAAGCCCGAGAAGGACGGACTGTTCGGCGAGCAGATCTTCGGACCCTCTCGCGACTGGGAGTGCTCCTGCGGCAAGTACAAGCGAGTCCGCTTCAAGGGCATCGTCTGCGAGCGCTGCGGCGTCGAGGTCACCAAGTCCTCGGTCCGCCGCGAGCGGATGGGCCACATCGAGCTCGCCGCCCCCGTCACCCACATCTGGTACTTCAAGGGCGTCCCCTCGCGCCTCGGATACCTGCTGGACATGGCGCCGAAGGACCTCGAGAAGGTCATCTACTTCGCGGCGTACATGATCATCGACGTGGACGACGACGGCCGTCACGCCGACATGCCCGGTCTCGAGAACGAGCTCCGGCTCGAGATCAAGACCCTCTCGGACCAGCGCGACTCCCGCATCGCGGACCGCCTGGCGCGCCTGGAGACCGACCTCGCCGCTCTGGAGGCGGAGGGCGCCAAGAGCGACCAGAAGCGCCGCACCAAGGACGGCGCCGAGAAGGAGATGGGCCAGATCCGCAAGTCCTTCGACGAGGACATCGCGCGGCTCGAGAGCGTGTGGGAGCAGTTCCGCACCCTCAAGGTCGGCGACCTCAAGCCCGAGGACGCGGTCTTCAACGAGCTCGTCGACCGGTACGGCGTCTACTTCGAGGCCTACATGGGCGCCGAGGCGATCAAGAAGCGCCTCGAGCAGTTCGACCTCCAGGCCGAGGCCGAGACGCTGCACCTGCAGATCGCCGAGGGCAAGGGTCAGAAGAAGATCCGCGCCATCAAGCGCCTGCGCGTCGTCAACTCGTTCCTCGCCACCGGCAACTCACCGGCCGCGATGGTCCTCGACGTCGTCCCGGTCATCCCGCCGGAGCTGCGCCCGATGGTGCAGCTCGACGGAGGCCGGTTCGCGACGAGCGACCTGAACGACCTCTACCGTCGCGTGATCAACCGCAACAACCGCCTCCGCCGCCTGCTCGACCTCGGTGCCCCCGAGATCATCGTGAACAACGAGAAGCGCATGCTCCAGGAGGCGGTCGACGCCCTCTTCGACAACGGCCGCCGCGGCCGCCCCGTCACCGGAACCGGCAACCGCGCCCTGAAGTCCCTGAGCGACATGCTCAAGGGAAAGCAGGGTCGCTTCCGCCAGAACCTGCTGGGCAAGCGCGTCGACTACTCGGGCCGCTCGGTCATCATCGTCGGCCCGCAGCTCAAGCTGCACCAGTGCGGTCTGCCCAAGCAGATGGCGCTGGAGCTGTTCAAGCCGTTCGTGATCAAGCGCCTGATCGACCTGTCGCACGCGCAGAACATCAAGGCCGCCAAGCGCATGGTGGAGCGCTCGCGCCCGCAGGTGTGGGACGTGCTCGAGGAGATCATCCGCGAGCGCCCCGTCCTGCTGAACCGCGCGCCCACGCTGCACCGTCTCGGCATCCAGGCCTTCGAGCCCCAGCTGGTCGAGGGCAAGGCGATCCAGCTGCACCCGCTCGTGTGCGCCGCCTTCAACGCGGACTTCGACGGCGACCAGATGGCCGTCCACCTGCCGCTGTCCGTCGAGGCCCAGGCCGAGGCGCGCATCCTGATGCTCGCGTCGAACAACATCCTCAAGCCCTCGGACGGCCGTCCGGTCACCCTGCCCACGCAGGACATGATCATCGGCCTCCACCACCTGACGACGATCCGCGAGGGCGCCGCCGGCGAGGGCCGCGCGTTCTCCTCCGTCTCGGAGGCGATCCTCGCGAAGGACCAGGGCTCGCTGCACCTGAACTCGAAGGTCAGGATCCGCATGTCGGACGTGTACTTCGCGCAGGGTCAGGCCCCCGAGGGCGTCGAGATCGACGAGAACGGCAAGGTCACCGCGCCGGTCCTCCTCGAGACCACGCTCGGCCGCGCCCTCTTCAACGAGGCGCTGCCGGTGGACTACCCCTACTTCGAGCAGGTCGCCGACAAGACGACCATCTCCGGGATCGTCAACGACCTCGCGGAGCGCTACCCGAAGGTGGAGGTCGCCGCCTCGCTCGACCGGATCAAGGACGCCGGCTTCTACTGGGCCACCCGCTCGGGTGTCACCGTGGCGCTGTCCGACATCCTCACGCCTCCGTCGAAGCCCGAGATCATCGCGGGCTACGAGAAGAAGGCCGCCAAGGTCGAGTCCGAGTACGACAAGGGTCTGACCACTCAGGCCGAGCGCCGCCAGGAGCTCGTGAAGATCTGGACCGAGGCGACCGACGAGGTCGCCAAGGCCATGCGCGCGAACTTCCCGACGGACAACACCATCAACCGCATGGTCACCTCCGGTGCCCGCGGAAACTGGCTGCAGGTGCGCAACATCGCCGGCATGCGAGGCCTGGTGAACAACCCGAAGGGCGAGATCATCGCCCGACCGATCATCTCCTCGTACCGCGAGGGCCTGTCGGTCGCCGAGTACTTCATCGCCACGCACGGTGCCCGCAAGGGCCTGGCCGACACCGCGCTCCGCACCGCGGACTCGGGCTACCTGACGCGTCGACTCGTCGACGTCTCGCAGGACGTCATCATCCGCGAGGAGGACTGCGGCACCTCGAAGGGCCTCGACCTGCCGATCATGCTCCAGGACGCCACCGGCGCCTGGATCAAGGACTCCAACGTCGAGAACTCCGTCTACGCCCGTTCGCTCGCCACCCCGGCGTCGAACGAGGCCGGCGAGCTCGTCGCCGAGGCCGGCGAGGACGTGGGCGACGTGCTCATCGAGAAGCTGGTCGGAGCGGGCGTGCGCCACATCAAGGTGCGCTCCGTCCTGACCTGCGAGTCCGCCGTCGGCGTCTGCGCGGCCTGCTACGGCCGCTCGCTCGCCACCGGCAAGCTCGTCGACATCGGAGAGGCCGTCGGCATCATCGCGGCCCAGTCGATCGGCGAGCCCGGCACGCAGCTCACGATGCGCACCTTCCACACCGGTGGATCGGCCTCGGCCGACGACATCACGCAGGGTCTTCCCCGCGTGCAGGAGCTCTTCGAGGCCCGCACCCCCAAGGGCGCGTCGCCGATCGCGGAGGCCGCCGGCCGGATCACCATCGAGGACACCGACCGTGCCCGCCGCGTCATCCTCCAGCCGGACAACGGCGACGAGGCGGTCATCTACCCGGTGCTCAAGCGCTCGCAGCTCCTCATCGAGGACGGCCAGCACGTCGAGCTCGGGCAGCAGCTGCACGTCGGAACGGTCGACCCCAAGGAGGTCCTGCGCGTGCTGGGCGTCCGCGAGGTCCAGAAGCACCTGGTGGGCGGCGTCCAGGGCGTCTACCGCTCGCAGGGTGTGCCGATCCACGACAAGCACATCGAG
The DNA here is from genome assembly GCF_002931755.1 of Rathayibacter sp. AY2B3. Classification (NCBI taxonomy): domain Bacteria; kingdom Bacillati; phylum Actinomycetota; class Actinomycetes; order Micrococcales; family Microbacteriaceae; genus Rathayibacter; species Rathayibacter sp. AY2B3. The sequence continues at coordinate 48,512 of NZ_PSUG01000011.1, forward strand.
GTCATCGTGCGTCAGATGCTCCGCAAGGTCACCGTGGTCGACCACGGCGACACGGAGCTGCTGCCGGGCGAGCTCGTCGACCGCTCGCGCTACAGCGAGGTCAACCGTGCGGCTCTGACCGAGGGCAAGCGGACCGCGTCCGCCCGCCAGGAGGTCATGGGCATCACCAAGGCCTCGCTCGCGACCGAGTCGTGGCTGTCGGCCGCGTCCTTCCAGGAGACCACCCGCGTCCTGACGCAGGCGGCCATGGAGGGCAAGCGCGACCCGCTGATGGGCCTGAAGGAGAACGTGATCATCGGAAAGCTGATCCCGGCGGGAACCGGTCTGCCCAAGTACCGGAACGTGTCGGTCGAGGCGACCGAGGAGGCGAAGGCCGAGCGGTACCCCAACCGCATCTTCGCCGACGACGCCGCGTTCAGCGACGCCGACCTCTCGTTCGTGGACTTCGACTCGTTCTCGAGCGACGGCTACGAGCCGGGCAACTACAGCTGATTGAGATGAGCTGAACGATCGAAGGCCCCGTCGGGACACCGGCGGGGCCTTCGACGTCCCCGGCCCGCGGTCACCCGCACGGGGGGGGCCGCCCGTTCGCGACGAGCGGCCTTCCCCACGGCGGCGGGATGATTGACTCGACAGGTGCTCGTCGGGTCGAGCCTGTACCCGTTCCCCCGTCCTGGTCGCGGCACATGAGGAAACGCGCGGATGAGACTCGTGATCGTCGTGCTGGCCGCACTGCTCGTGGTGGTCGGTGCCGTCGTCGTGCCCGCGGGGCGGGCGGAGGCGGCGGAGGCGGTCGCTCCCTCGTCCTGCGGCGTGGCGGAGCTGGCTCCCGTGCTCACGGGGGACGACGTCCGGCCGCGCTCCGCCGCCGCCCTGGTCCCCATCGTGATGCTGCACGGGTGGCTGGGCACGGCGACCCACGACGCCGACCGCACGGGGGCCTTCTCCCACCTCGTCGACATGGTGTCCTCCGAGTCGGCGACCCCTCCGCTCGACGCTCCCGAGCCGTCCCTCCTCGGGCGGCTGCAGCAGATCGACGGCGCCGCGGTCTACACCTTCGACTACCGCCGGCTCGCCGCGCGCTGGGTGACCGACCCGGGGATCAGCGACGCGCTCGCCTCCTCGATCGCGTGCCTCGTCTCCGCGACCGGGCACCGCGCCGTCGTCGTCGCGCACTCGATGGGCGGCCTCGCTGCGCGTCAGGCGCTGAACGGCGCGGTCGACGGCACCGCCGTCTCCTCGATGGTCTCGTCCGTCCTCACCTTCGGCACCCCGAACACGGGATCCGATGTCGCGGAGCGCCTCGGACGGATGGTCGACGACTCCGGTCAGGTCAGCCCCGCGGTGATCGCGGGACTGGACCCGCAGAGCCGGCTGAGCGTCTCGGCGATGCTCGCCTCCTGCGGGGACGCCGTCTCGGAGGACGCCGAGCACGCGGGGGAGTGCACGGGAGTGCCGATGATCGACGCCCTCGCCTCGGCGGCGGGCAAGGGTCTGCGGACGGGATCGACCGAGCTCGGCTCCCTGCCGCCCTGGCCCGCCGGCGTGCACGTGACGGCGCTGGTGGGCGACATCCAGGTGACCGCCGCGGTGGCGCTCGGTCTTGCCAGCGCCCCGGTGGACCTCGGCGACATCATGGTCGCGACCGGATCGGCGACGGCCGGAGTCGATGACTACGTGGTCTCGACCTGCCGCTACACGTACCTCGCCGCAGCCGACGTGCCGTCCCTCGTCGCCGAGCTCTCGCCGTTCGCGCGGCTCGGCGACGCCCTGCGCTTCGCGAAGCTCGTGGTCGACGTCGACGCGAGCCCGTGCCACCACGCGCGGCTGACCCGGAACGTCGACCTCGTCGAGCACGCCACCGCCGTCGTGTCGGACGTCGTCGCGGGCGCGCTGTCCGCTCCGCACGCCTCTCGAGCGCAGACCGCGGCGAGGGCGCTCCCGGCGGCGGAGGAGTCCCGGAGGCGGTCCTCGTGACCGGGTGGCGGCCGCCACGAGGAGACATCATGTCGCGTCAGTTGACGGACGTCTGTCGGGAAGCATATGGTCGGACCGGCCCATGGGGAGGCCGCCTGGGGGACAGGCAGCGCGGCCCGCGCGGCACCCGAGCCGCATGCGCGGGCCGCGCCCGTCTCCGATCTCCTCTCACGTTCCGCGCTCCGTCCGGGTACGCTCGGCTGCAGCAGATGCCGGAGGAACCTCCGTGCATCCCGGCGCCGGAGGCCTGATGAGCGACGACCCCCTCGACGCGGAGGAGTCGGCGCGTCCTCCGCGCCTGACCCGCGATCAGGTCCGCACCCGCCTGCTGGACGCCGCTCTGGCGGTCGTCCGCGCCGAGGGCCTGCGCGTCGGAGTCGCTCACCTGCCCCTCGAGGACGTCATCCGCTCGGCGGGCGTGCCGCGCAGCACCGTGTACCGGATCTGGCCCACCCGCCAGTCCTTCTACGACGAGCTGATCGCCGCGATCCCGGAGCGGGTCCTCGCCACCCGGCTCGATCAGCCGTCCCTGCGGGCCGGGAACGCCCACCTCCACCGGAGCCTCGACCCGGAGCCCACCCCGGCGCAGCGCCGCGAGGCTCTGATCGCCTCCGTCCGGATCGCCGTGGACGCGAACGTCGACAACGTCTTCTCGGCGCAGCACTGGCGCAACTTCATCGCTCTCGCCGGCGCGGTCGACTCGCACGAGGAGCCGGCGCGGTCCGCCATCGGCTCCGCTCTGCGCGCCCGTCAGCTGCACTTCATCGACAACATGGCGAAGTACTACGAGCACACCCTCGCCGAGGCGGGGCTCCGGCTGCGCCCGGGCCGCGGCTCCGCCGCTCTCGCCTCCGCCGTCTCGGCCCTGGTCGAGGGGCTGTGCGTCGCGCGCATCGCGGCACCGGAACTGGTCACCGGCCCGCTCGACCCGGCCGATCCCGACGGGCCGTCGCTGGCGGTGGTGTCGGTGCTGCTGCTGATCGACGGGTTCACCGAACCGGACGAGTGATCCGGGCGGCGGATCCGCTCAGTCCTCCGCGACCGGCTCCAGCATCCCGTCGACGATCGAGCGGATCGTCCAGGCCGCGAGGGTCCACTCGACCGGCTCGCCGTCGAGGCCGGGGGCGGTCACCGGAGCGTCGAGGTCGTCGTCGAGGAGCCGGCCGCGGTGCGCGAGCCCGTCGACCACGATCGCGGTGAGGTGGGCGAGCTGGAGCGTCGTGAATCCCGGGCGCATCGTGCCGCCGAAGACCGCCAGCGTCTCCTCGTAGAAGTCGCGCATCCGGCGAGTGAGCATGCCCTCGATCCGCTTCGCCGTGGCGCGCACCGCGTCGCGCGCAGGCCCCTCCTCCATCGAGAACGTGCAGGCGAGCAGCGCGTTGTAGGACGACCAGTCGGCGGAGCGGCGCAGCGACTCGGCGTTCGCCCGCGCGCCGATGCGGATGGTCTCCCAGGCGACCCGCCGACGGCCGGCGGCGGTGGAGAGCAGCTCGGCGGAGCGGTCGTAGACCTCGCGCATCTCCTGCTGAGCCTCGGGATCGGAGCCCTCCGCGTACCGGTCCCGCACGAAGACCTCCCCGATGAGGTCGGCCACGAACTCCTCGCGGGTGCTCCAGATGCGGTAGACGGAGCTGCGCGGCACCCCGGCCAGACGGATGTACTCCTCCATGGGCAGGTGCGCGAAGCTCACCGTGAGGCCGTGGTTCGAGACGACGTCGCGCGCCGTGGTGATCATCCGGCTGCGGACCTGCTCCGCAGGGATCCTCCGGGCCCGCCGGGAGCCCTCTGCGCTGTCGTCCATGGAGAGGGACATTAGCCCCAGACGGCGCCGCGGGGGGTCCTCAACGCGCTCCGTGAGCCGATCCGGAGCGCTCTGTCGGCGTCCTCACACTGAGACGGAATGTCCCGTCGCGTGCGCGACGTCGCAGCGGCCCGCTACGGTGCAGCCGGGGCGGACCCGAACCTGCCCCTGCTAGGGGACCCCCGTGACCGGATTCGATCGGTTCACGCTGGCCGTCGTGGACGGACCAGCGATCGAGCGCGCCGCGCTTCAGGCGCTGCTCGCACAGCTGCTGCCGCAGTTCTCGCACGACGAGGAGGGCGTCGACCGCATCGCGGTCCTCGACCTCGACGGCGTGCCCGGCGAGGAGGTGGCCGACACTCTCGAGCGCGCGGCGGCCCGGACCGTCGGACTCGTCGTGCTCTCCTCCTCCGACTCCCTGGAGCCGGTGCGGGCGGTGCTGCGACGGGAGAGAGCGGCCTACGTCTGGAAGGGCGACGACCCGAGCGAGCTCGCCGCGGCGGTCGTCTCGGTCGCCTCCGGCCGCACCTGGATCTCGGACACGGCCCGACACCGGCTCGTGCACGGGCGCGAGGAGCGCCGCCCGGTGCTGAGCCCGCAGGAGAGCCGCGTGATGCGCGCCTACGGAGCGGGTGCCGCGGTCCGCACCGTCGCGGTCGACCTCAGCGTCGCCGAGCACACCGTCCGCACCTACATCAAGCGGATCCGCGCCAAGTACCTCGAGACCGGCGTCACGCTCGATTCACGGGTCGACTTCTACCGCCACCTCGGTGACCACGACGTCGCGATCCGCCGCGGCGGAGACCGGGTGCGGGCCGGCGCGCAGCAGGCGGTCGGCGACGTGGTCGGCGATCGCCGAGCCTGAGGCGAGCAGGATCGCGTTCCCGCTGGTGCGCCCCTCGACGAACGCGGTCGATCCGACCGCTGCGGTGACCGGGAGCAGCCCGCGGACGACCCCGCGCAGGCGGTCCAGCCTCCGGTGGTCGGCGTCGTCGGCGACGTTGACCGCGAGGAGCCCGTCGGCGCCGACCCGGGCGGCGAGCGGGGCGAGGACGGACGCGCGGTAGAACGCCTCGGGGATCTCGTCCCCGTCGTACACGTCGAGCACGACGAGGTCGGCGCTCCAGGGCGGCAGGGGCCCTGCGGCGTCGGCCGTGAGAAGCCGGACGCGCGCGCCGCGGGGGAGCGGGGCGTGCTCGAGCACGAACTCCACGAGTCCCGCCGCGCTCTCGACCGCGAGCTGCTCGGAGCCCGGCCGGGTCGCGTCGACGTAGCGGGCCAGGGCCAGGGCGCCGGCTCCGAGGTGCAGCACGCGCAGCGGCTCGCCGGGAGGGGCGGCGGCGTCGACCACCGCGCCGAGGCGCGCGAGGTACTCGAGGTGCAGGGCACGGGGATCGCCCGGATCGATCAGCGACTGCTCCGCGCCGTCGACCGTGAGAAGCAGCGCCTCCGGCCGCACCGGATCCGGCCCCAGCACGGCCCTGCGGCCTCCCGGCAGCACGAGGGACGGAGGCATCCCGTCACGCTAGCGCTCCTCGCGCGAGCCGCCCCGCCGCCGCTACGGTGACAGGCATGGCCGCCCTGATCCTGCTCGACGTCGACGGCGTCCTGAACCCCTCCGTCCGCAGCGATCGCGCCTCGGGCTCGCACCGCCTGGAGCTCGAGCCGGAGCGGGAGGCGCTCGTGGCCCGGCTGGCCGCGGTCGGCACGATCGTCTGGGCCACCACCTGGCCGCCGCGCTTGACGCGGGTCCTCGCGCAGGACCTCGGGCTGCCGGCCGGCACAGAGGCGATCGTCTTCGACGGGGGCCTTCCGCGCGACCCGCGATTCCCGGGCCGGACGGGCAAGCTCCAGCCCGTCGCGGTGTGGCTGGAGGCGGCCGCCGAGCGCGACCCGATCGACGCCGTGGTGTGGATCGACGACAACCTCCACGAGGACGCCTACGACTGGGCGCGCGAGCAGAGCACCCCCTTCCACCTGGTGCGTCCGGAGTCGGCGACGGGCCTCACGAGCGAGGAGGTCGACGGCGCCGAGCGCTTCCTGGCCGGACTCCCGGCGTCACACGGCGACATGCGGGAATAGGGCCGCCCCCTCCACTGGTTATCGTCACTCCGGGCGGTTCCGCCGAGCAGCGGTCCGCCCCTGGACGACCCGTCCCCTCGTCGATCCCCGCGCCGCATCCGGCGCAGCGGGACCGCCACGACTCCGTGATGCACCGAAGGACAACACCGTGACCCTCTCCGCCCGCACCTCCCTGCGCGTCCTGGTCGGCACGACCGCCGCCGCCGCCGCCCTGGTCCTCGCCGGCTGCGCGCCCGCCTCGACCGACGACGTGGTCTCCGGCTCGAGCGGCGAGGGCACCGCCTCCGCGAGCTCCGGCCTGACCCTGGCCGAGGTGGAGGACTCGGGGAAGCTCACCATCGGCACCGAGGGCACCTACCCGCCCTTCTCCTTCCACGCCGACGGCGGGACCGGAGCTCTCACCGGCTACGACGTCGACGTGATCACCGCCGTGGCCGAGAAGCTGGGCGTCGAGCCCGACTTCCAGGAGACGCAGTGGGACGCGATGTTCGCGGGCCTGGACGGCGCGCGCTTCGACGTGATCGCGAACCAGGTCTCGATCAACGACGAGCGCGAGGCGAAGTACGACTTCTCGGAGCCGTACTCGGTCAGCCCCGGCGTCGTGATCGTCCCCTCGAGCGACACCTCGATCACGGACCTCGCCGGCCTCTCCGGCAAGACCACCGCGCAGTCGCTCTCGAGCAACTGGTACACCGTCGCGCAGGAGAACGGTGCCGAGGTCGAGGGTGTCGAGGGCTGGGCGCAGGCCATCGCCCTCGTCGAGCAGGGACGCGTCGACGCGACCGTGAACGACCGCCTCACCTGGCTCGACTGGTCCACGACCTACCCCGACCAGGCCGCGGGCCTCAAGGTCGCCGTCACCACCGACGACACCTCCGAGAGCGCCTTCACCTTCCCGAAGGGCTCGGACGACCTCGTCGAGGCCGTCGACTCCGCCCTCGACGAGCTGCGCGAGGACGGCACCCTCGCCTCCATCTCCGAGCGCTACTTCGGAGCCGACGTCTCCCAGTAGTCCGGCACCGAGACGGCTCCTCCCCTCCCGGGAGGGGCCGTCTCGTGCGTGAGCGGCGCCGACGCGGGGCGCGGCGGAGCGGCTCAGGCCGCGGGTCCGCCCGCAAGAGCGCCCGCCCCGGCGCGAAGCGTGCCAGCATTCCCGAGGAGGCGGACACGATCCGCCCCGACGCCACCACCCGATCGAGCCGACCGCGGATCCTCCCGCGAAGGCGGGAGAACACAATGGACCTCGTCCTCCGGTCGTTCTGGCCGATCCTCTCCGGGGGCATCGTCGGGACGATCCCGCTCGCGCTGGCGAGCTTCGCCATCGGGCTCGTGCTCGCGCTCGCGGTCGCCCTGATGCGGCTCTCGCGCGTGCGGATCCTCTCGTGGATCGCGCGCGCCTACATCTCCGTCATCCGGGGCACGCCGCTCCTGGTACAGCTGTTCGTGATCTTCTACGGCCTGCCGAGCCTCGGACTGAAGATCGACCCCTGGCCCAGCGCCACCATCGCGTTCGCCCTCAACGTGGGCGGCTACGCGGCGGAGGTCATCCGCGCGGCGATCCTCAGCGTCCCGAAGGGGCAGTGGGAGGCGGCGCACACGATCGGGATGAGCCGCTCGCTCTCGCTGCGGCGCATCATCCTGCCGCAGGCCGCGCGCGTCTCCGTCCCGCCCCTGTCGAACACCTTCATCTCGCTGGTGAAGGACACCTCGCTGGCCTCCCTCATCCTGGTGACCGAGCTCTTCCGGCAGGCGCAGAAGATCGCCACCGCGTCGAGCGAGTTCATGCTCCTCTACCTCGAGGCCGCTCTGATCTACTGGCTCATCTGCCTGGTGCTCTCCAGCGGCCAGGGCCTGCTCGAGAAGCGATTGGACCGCTATGTCGCCCGCTGACACCCCGACCGACGCCCGGCCCGTGCTCACGGCCCGCGGACTCCGGAAGTCGTTCGGCGGGGTGGAGGTGCTGCGCGGCATCGACCTGGAGGTCCGCCGCGGCGAGGTCGTCGCCCTGATCGGGCCGTCCGGCTCGGGCAAGACCACCGTCCTGCGCTCGCTGAACAGTCTCGAGGTGCCGGACGGCGGGGTGGTCGAGCTCGCCGACGGCAGCGTCCTCGACTTCGACCGCGGCGTCGGCCGGAAGGCGCTGACCAAGCTGCGCGACCACTCCGCGATGGTCTTCCAGCACTTCAACCTCTTCCCGCACCTGACGGTCCTCCAGAACGTGACGGAGGGGCCGCTGCGGGTGCAGCGCCGTCCCGCGTCCGAGGTGGTCCCGGAGGCGGAGCGCCTGCTCGAGCGCGTCGGCCTCGGCGGCCGGGGGGGCGCCTACCCCTTCGAGCTCTCCGGTGGTCAGCAGCAGCGCGTGGGCATCGTCCGGGCACTCGCGCTGCGGCCCGATCTGCTCCTCTTCGACGAGCCCACCTCGGCGCTGGACCCGGAGCTGGTCGGCGACGTGCTCTCGCTGATGCGGGAGCTGGCGGGGGAGGGCTGGACCATGCTCGTCGTGACGCACGAGCTCGAGTTCGCCCGGCAGGTGGCCTCGGAAGTCGTCTTCATGGCCGACGGCGTGGTCGTCGAGCGGGGCGCCCCCGCGCAGATCCTCCGGGAGCCGCGCGAGCCGCGCACCCGGCAGTTCCTGCACCGCCTCCTCCACCCGCTCGAGTAGACGATCGGCGCTGTCCCCCATCGACGGGGAGCCGCGCGGCGCACCGGGCGCGGCGGACGGCGTGCCTATGCTGTCCGGGTGACCTGGAGCAGCGACGCCGAGACCACGCGGATCCCCTCCGCGACCGAGACGTCCGGCGGAACCGGACCCCAGCCGACCCGCGAGTACGTCTGGCCCGAGCCCGTGACCGGCCGGCAGCCGACCGTCGAGCCCGCCGCCCCGGCCGCCGCGGCGTCGGCCCCTAGCGCCCTCGGGCCGGTCGAGGCCGAGCCCGAGCCGACCCGGCGCTCCGGCAACCGCCTCGCGGGCCTCGCGCTCGCCCTCCTGACGACCGCGGTCTTCGCCGTCCTGTACCTCGTCGCCCTCACCGCGATCCGCCTCCTCGTCGACCGCGTCGGCGGCGATCCGGTCGCCCTCGCGCTCGAGGTGGCGCCGACCCCGCTGTTCCTCGCCCCGGTCGCCGCGTTCCTCGTCGGCCTGGCGCTGATCGTGCTCGTCGTGAACCGCGCGGGCTGGTGGGCCTACGTCCTCGGCGGCTTCCTGGTCGCCCTCCTCACGGCTGCGGCCGCGCTGGTCGGCGGCTGGAGCGCCGTCGGACCGCTCGCCCTGCCGATCGACCGCTCCGTCGCGCTCGCGTTCGTCCGCGATCCCGCCGTCCTCGCGGCGGTCCTCGCCGCGGGCGTCCTCGGCCGGGAGGCGAGCGTCTGGGGCGGCGCCGCGATCGCGGGCCGCGCCCGGGGCGTCAAGCGCCGCAACGCCGAGCGCGAAGCGGCCGCGCAGTCGTGACTCCGGAGCGGCAGGGGCAGGGCCGCGGAGCCGGGCTGGGCTACGGCCTCGCGCTGGCCGGCTTCGCCGCGTTCCTCTACCTCGCTCTGGTCGTCTGCGGGTTCGGGGTCCTCAGCCTCCTGCTGGACCAGGACGTCGTGCCCGAGCGCGACGCCGGCCCGCTGCTGGGGCCGGTGTCGGTGGCGGTCTGCGTCGTCGCCGTGCTGGTCGCGATGGTGACCCTCGCCGCCCGTCCCGCCGTCCACCGCGTCCTCGGCCCGTCGCTGCTGACCGGGGTCGTCGTCTACCTGCTCTTCCTCCTCACGGGCGGAGCGCTCTACGGGCTCGGCCGTCAGGAGCCGGGGGAGATCCTCGGCTGGATCCTCGCTCATGCGCCCACTGTCTTCGCGATCGCGACCGGCGTGCTCGCGGCCGCCGTCCAGCTCGTGTTCCTCCTGCTCCTGGCCCGTCGCGACGCCGGCGGCCGCAGCCCCCACTGGGGCTGGGAGGGCGACGAGCGGGAGTGACGGCGGAGCCCCGGCGCGGGTCGTCGCGCCGCCGCGGCATCTCCCAGGGCGAACGCCGCTCGGTTGACCGGCCCCGTCACTCCCCGTAATATTCTTCGGGTGTGCGCTTTGCCGTGCGCTTGTGTCGTGCCTCCGGGTCGATGCGGTCGCCGCACTTCGCTCTACCGGGTCCGCGAGGATCCGCGGGTTCGTCCGATCGGGCGGCCCCCACGGCATACCCCTCACCCTCCCGGTCCCGCTCGCGGGGCCGCGGGGTGCGTCGGGTCCAGATGAACTCGGCCGTTCCCGGAGACGGGAGGGCCGAATGTCGACCATCGATCCGCTGTCACCGTGCAGCATTCAAGGAGCAAAACCAGTGCCAACGATTCAGCAGTTGGTCCGCAAGGGACGCACGCCGAAGGTCACCAAGACCAAGGCGCCCGCCCTGAAGGCCAACCCCCAGCAGCGCGGCGTCTGCACGCGCGTCTACACGACCACGCCCAAGAAGCCGAACTCGGCCCTCCGCAAGGTGGCCCGCGTGAAGCTCTCCAACGGCACCGAGGTCACCGCCTACATCCCCGGCGAGGGCCACAACCTGCAGGAGCACTCGATGGTGCTCGTGCGCGGCGGTCGCGTCAAGGACCTCCCCGGTGTCCGCTACAAGATCGTTCGCGGCGCCCTGGACACCCAGGCCGTCAAGAACCGCAAGCAGGCTCGCAGCCGGTACGGCGCGAAGATGGAGAAGAAGTAATGCCTCGTAAGGGCCCCGCTCCCAAGCGCCCCGTCGTCGCAGACCCCGTCTACGGCGCCCCCATCGTCAGCCAGCTCGTCAACAAGATCCTCCTGGACGGCAAGAAGGGCCTCGCCGAGCGCATCGTCTACGGTGCCCTCGAGGGCGTCGCCGGCAAGAACGGCCAGGACGCGGTCGTCACCCTCAAGAAGGCGCTCGACAACGTCCGCCCGACCCTCGAGGTCCGCAGCCGCCGCGTCGGCGGCTCGACCTACCAGGTCCCGGTCGAGGTCAAGCCCCACCGCGCCAACACCCTCGCGCTCCGCTGGCTCACCAGCTACGCGAAGGCCCGTCGCGAGAAGACGATGACCGAGCGTCTCATGAACGAGATCCTCGACGCGTCGAACGGTCTGGGCGCCGCTGTCAAGCGTCGCGAGGACACCCACAAGATGGCCGAGTCGAACAAGGCCTTCGCGCACTACCGCTGGTAGCGCACCCCGCGGCCGCCTCCGGGCGACCGCGACCACCGGGCCCGCGGCGTCAGCGCTGCGGGCCCGGTCCCGGCGGCGGATCGCCCGATCCCCGCGACCGGGCGACCGCCACCACCAGAATCCCAGCCATTCGGCCATGAACCCGGTGCGCTGGCTCCATCACCTATCGGAGGAACTCCGTGGCACAAGATGTGCTCACCGACCTGAACAAGGTCCGCAACATCGGCATCATGGCCCACATCGATGCCGGCAAGACCACCACCACCGAGCGCATCCTGTTCTACACGGGTATCACGCACAAGATCGGCGAGGTCCACGACGGCGCCGCGACGATGGACTGGATGGCGCAGGAGCAGGAGCGCGGCATCACGATCACGTCCGCCGCGACGACCTGCTTCTGGAACAAGAACCAGATCAACATCATCGACACCCCCGGTCACGTCGACTTCACGGTCGAGGTCGAGCGCTCGCTCCGCGTCCTCGACGGCGCCGTCGCCGTCTTCGACGGCAAGGAGGGCGTCGAGCCCCAGTCCGAGACCGTCTGGCGTCAGGCCGACAAGTACGACGTCCCGCGCATCTGCTTCGTCAACAAGATGGACAAGCTCGGCGCCGACTTCTACTACACGGTCGACACGATCATCAAGCGCCTCGGCGCGAAGCCGCTGGTCATCCAGCTGCCCATCGGCGCCGAGTCCTCCTTCGAGGGCGTCGTCGACCTGGTCGAGATGCGCGCGCTCACGTGGCGCGGCGACTCGAAGGGCGACGTCGCGCTCGGCGCGAAGTACGAGATCGAGGAGATCCCGGCCGATCTGGCCGACAAGGCGGCGGAGTACCGCGAGAAGCTCCTCGAGACCGTCGCGGAGACCTCCGACGAGCTGCTCGAGAAGTACTTCGGCGGTGAGGAGCTCACCGTCGCGGAGATCAAGGGCGCCATCCGCAAGATGACCGTCAACTCCGAGATCTACCCGGTGCTCTGCGGCTCCGCGTTCAAGAACCGCGGCGTCCAGCCGATGCTCGACGCGGTCGTCGACTACCTCCCCTCCCCGCTCGACGTCCCCGCCATCGAGGCGCACGACGTCCGCGACGAGGAGAAGGTCATCATGCGCCACGCGGACTCGACCGAGCCCTTCTCGGCGCTCGCGTTCAAGGTCGCCGTGCACCCGTTCTTCGGCCGCCTGACCTACGTCCGCGTCTACTCGGGCAAGCTCGACTCCGGCGCCCAGGTCATCAACTCGACCAAGGGCAAGAAGGAGCGCATCGGCAAGATCTTCCAGATGCACTCCAACAAGGAGAACCCGGTCGACTCGGTCACCGCCGGCCACATCTACGCCGTCATCGGCCTCAAGGACACCACCACCGGTGACACCCTGAGCGACCCGGCCGCGCAGGTCGTGCTCGAGTCGATGACCTTCCCGGAGCCCGTCATCGAGGTCGCCATCGAGCCCAAGACGAAGGCCGACCAGGAGAAGCTCGGCACCGCGATCCAGAAGCTCGCGGAGGAGGACCCCACCTTCCGCACCGAGCAGAACCAGGAGACCGGTCAGACGGTCATCAAGGGAATGGGCGAGCTGCACCTCGACATCCTGGTGGACCGCATGAAGCGCGAGTTCAACGTCGAGGCCAACGTGGGCAAGCCCCAGGTCGCGTACCGCGAGACGATCCGCCGCACGGTCGAGAAGTACGACTACACCCACAAGAAGCAGACGGGTGGCTCCGGCCAGTTCGCGAAGGTCCAGATCACCATCGAGCCGATGGAGGTCGAGGCCGACAAGACCTACGAGTTCGTCAACGGCGTCACCGGTGGCCGAGTCCCGCGCGAGTACATCCCCTCCGTCGACGCGGGCATCCGCGACGCCATGCAGGTCGGCGTGCTCGCCGGCTACCCCATGGTCGGCGTGAAGGCGACCCTGGTCGACGGAGCGGCGCACGACGTCGACTCCTCCGAGATGGCGTTCAAGATCGCCGGCTCGATCGCGTTCAAGGAGGCCTCGCGCAAGGCGCAGCCGGTCCTCCTCGAGCCGCTCATGGCCGTCGAGGTCCGTACTCCCGAGGAGTACATGGGCGACGTCATCGGCGACATCAACTCGCGTCGCGGGATGATCCAGTCGATGGAGGACGCCACCGGCATCAAGGTCATCCGGGCCAACGTCCCGCTGTCCGAGATGTTCGGCTACATCGGAGACCTGCGCTCGAAGACCTCGGGCCGTGCCGTCTACTCGATGACGTTCGAGACCTACGCCGAGGTCCCCAAGGCCGTGGCCGAGGAGATCGTCCAGAAGAACAAGGGCGAGTAGCTCCGCCCCTGGGCCGTCGCCGTTCCCCGGAACGGCGACGGCCTGGTAGTGTCGTGCGGGTTTGCTGCCGAGTGCAGCGCGCCCCCTGTCGCAGCGGGACGGCCGCACGACCACTGCCGGTAACATACGTACACAAAACCCCCGCAAGTCCTCCTGTCCTCGTGTCGCCCCGTGCGGCCGCCCGGATGCGGATGCTTGCACCTAAGTCCTGAGGAGGACCCACAGTGGCTAAGGCCAAGTTCGAGCGGACCAAGCCGCACGTCAACATCGGAACCATCGGTCACGTCGACCACGGAAAGACCACGCTCACCGCGGCGATCTCGAAGGTTCTGGCGGACAAGTTCCCGTCCGCGACCAACGTCCAGCGTGACTTCGCGTCGATCGACTCCGCTCCCGAGGAGCGCCAGCGCGGCATCACGATCAACATCTCGCACGTCGAGTACGAGACGCCGAAGCGCCACTACGCGCACGTCGACGCCCCCGGTCACGCCGACTACATCAAGAACATGATCACCGGCGCGGCCCAGATGGACGGCGCGATCCTCGTGGTCGCCGCCACCGACGGCCCGATGGCTCAGACCCGTGAGCACGTCCTCCTCGCCAAGCAGGTCGGCGTCCCCTACCTCCTCGTCGCCCTGAACAAGGCCGACATGGTGGACGACGAGGAGATCCTGGAGCTCGTCGAGCTCGAGGTCCGCGAGCTCCTCTCGTCGCAGGGCTTCCCCGGCGACGACGCTCCCGTCGTGCGCGTCTCCGGCCTCAAGGCCCTCGAGGGCGACGAGACCTGGACCCAGTCGATCCTCGACCTCATGGACGCGGTCGACGAGTCCATCCCGGACCCGGTGCGCGACAAGGACAAGCCGTTCCTGATGCCGATCGAGGACGTCTTCACGATCACCGGTCGTGGAACCGTCGTCACCGGCCGTGCGGAGCGCGGAACCCTCGCTCTAAACTCCGAGGTCGAGATCGTCGGCATCCGCCCGACGCAGAAGACCACGGTCACCGGAATCGAGATGTTCCACAAGCAGCTCGACGAGGCCTGGGCCGGCGAGAACTGCGGTCTGCTCCTCCGCGGCACCAAGCGCGAGGACGTCGAGCGCGGCCAGGTCGTCGTCAAGCCGGGTTCGGTCACGCCGCACACGGACTTCGAGGGCACCGCGTACATCCTGTCCAAGGATGAGGGTGGGCGTCACAACCCGTTCTACGCGAACTACCGTCCGCAGTTCTACTTCCGCACCACCGACGTCACCGGCGTCATCACGCTGCCCGAGGGCACCGAGATGGTCATGCCCGGCGACACCACCGACATGACGGTCGCGCTGATCCAGCCGATCGCCATGGAGGAGGGCCTCGGCTTCGCCATCCGTGAGGGTGGACGCACCGTGGGTGCCGGTACGGTCACCAAGATCGTCAAGTAGGTCCGTCCTACCGATCTCCCGAGAGGGGTCGTCCGCTTCGGCGGGCGGCCCCTCTCGTCGTTCCCGGGACGCCCGGCTAGCGTGGCCGCATGCCCTTCGTGAAGAGCGACCCCCGCGCCCGCCCGCAGTTCTTCGAGTGGGAGGCGGCCGGCCTGGGCTGGCTGCGCGAGGCGGACGGGGGTGCGCGCTGCGTCGGGGTGGAGGCGGTGTCGCCCGGGCGCATCGAACTGGAGGAGATCCGCTCGGTCCGCCCGTCGGCCGAGTCGGCTCGCGCCTTCGGCGCCGCGCTCGCCCGGACGCACGACGCGGGAGCCACCGCCTTCGGAGCACCGCCCCCGGGCTGGACCGGCCCCGCGTACATCGGCCGCCGCGCGATGCCGTGCCGCCCCGACGACTCGTGGGGGCGCTTCTACGCGGAGCAGCGGGTGCGCCCGTTCCTGGGCCCCGCCGTGGAGGCGGGAACCCTCACCGCAGCCGAGTCGCGGGCCGTCGAGCGGGCGCTGGACCGGGTGGCGGCGGGCGCCTTCGACGACGGGGCGGGGCCCGCCAGGATCCACGGGGACCTCTGGACCGGCAACGTGCTCTGGTCGGCGGAGGGCGCCGTCCTGATCGACCCCGCCGCTCACGGCGGCCACCGCGAGACCGACCTGGCGATGCTGTCCCTCTTCGGCGCTCCGCACCTCGGCGCCGTCCTCGAGGGCTACCGCGAGCAGCATCCGCTGGAAGCCGGCTACGAGGAGCGGGTGCCGCTGCACCAGCTGCACCCGCTCGCCGTCCACGCTGCCGGTCACGGTCCCACCTACGGCCGCGCCCTGGTCGACGCCGCGGCGCGGGTGATCGCGCTGGCCGGCTGACCGGCGCGCCCGCACCGTTCCCTCAGCCGGGAGCGCCACACTGAGGCACGCGCCGCCCTGTGCGCGTCGACAAGGAGGCATCATCGTGGATCTCGGGAAGCTCGGACGCCAGGCCGGCGAACTGCTCAACAGCCGGAAGGCCCAGGACGCGCTGCGGAGCGAGAAGGCCGAGCAGGTCTCCGACCAGACCCTCGAGAAGGCCGGCGAGATCGCCAGCCGCCTCACCAACGGCAAGTACGACGACCGCATCGAGGACCTGAAGCGCCAGGCCGACAAGCGGATCGGCAACGAGTAGCGGCTCCCGTCCGACTGCTCCTCCCCGCCGTCAAGCGGGTGCGGCCCTCCGATCCGCCGTCCTATCGTCGGATCGATGGCTGACACTCGCGCGCAACGACTCCGCAGGACCGATTCGAGCGGACGCGGCTACACCCGGGTGCGTGCGGGCTCCGGCTTCAGCTACCGCGACCCGAAGGGCGCGACGGTCGCCGACACGGAGCTGCGCGCGCGCTTCGACCGTCTCGGCATCCCGCCGGCCTGGACGGACGTCTGGATCGCCCCGTACCCCAACGGGCACATCCAGGCCACCGGCGTCGACTCGGCCGGCCGCCGCCAGTACATCTACCATCCGACCTGGCGCGAGCAGAAGGATCGGATCAAGTTCGACCGGGCACTGCGGCTCGCGGAGGCCCTGCCCGGGGCGCGCCGGGCCGTGACCATCGCCCTCCGATCGGACGGGCCCAGCCGCGAGCGGGCGCTGGCGACCGCCTTCCGGATGCTCGACACCGGGTCGCTCCGCGTCGGCAGCGAGAGGTACGCGAAGGAGCACGGCAGCATCGGCCTCTCGACGCTCCTGTGCGCGCACGCCACGACCCACGGGGACCGTGTCGCCCTCGCCTTCCCGGGGAAGAGCCACCAGGCGTGGACGAGCGAGATCCTCGACCACGATCTCTCGCGGGTCGTCCGTGCACTCAAGCGGCGCGGACCGAACGCCCGCCTGCTCGCCTGGAAGGACGGGCGGGAGTGGCGGCCGGTCTCGGCGCCCGAGATCAACGACTACGTGCGCGAGCGCGCGGGGGACGACTTCACGGCGAAGGACTTCCGCACTCTGCACGGCACGGTCGCCGCTGCGCTGAGCCTGGCGAAGTCGGGCCCGCAGGCCACGCAGCGCGCTCGGAACTCCGCGATCGCCCAGGCGATGCGCGACGCCTCCGACGTGCTCGGCAACACGCCCACGGTCGCCCGCGCCAGCTACGTCGACCCGCGACTGCTGGACCACTTCCGCGCCGGCGAGACGATCGACGCGTCGCGCCCCGCCTCGGCCGAGACCGCCGTCCGGGCGCTGCTCTTCGAGTAGCAGGGGAGGCCCTCCTGCCCGCGGCGCGGCCGGGGATCATCGGCTCCGAGGGGCGGTCACGACGCGGTCGTGGAGGAGCCCTCCGGCGCGACACGCCCGGGTTGCAGGGGTGGGGCATCTGTGGGAGACTCTTCTAGTTCAAAATTTCCTCTCGGGCGGCGTGCTGCTCGGAGGGGGACACTGCCAGGCAGTGCCGAGACGGCATCGCGGAGGCTCGACCCGAGAGGGCGGCCACGCGGGTGCGACGTCGAGGCGGCGGGTAGCAGAACGACAACAACCGACATCTCAACGGGTTCTCCGTGCGTCGTGCGTTCTGCACGCCGATCGGAGCGCCCCCGGGATGCGGTGCTTTTGACAGAAGAACACTGGTTGCACTTTTCCGGGTCACCGGAGTTCCTTCGCGAGCGCGTCCAATGCGAGACGAGTCCGGCTCCGGCCGGGGGAGTCGCGTACGACGCAATAACAAGAGAGTGAGAGATCACACATGGCGGGACAGAAGATCCGCATCCGACTGAAGTCGTACGACCACGAGGTCATCGACACGTCGGCGCGCAAGATCGTCGACACGGTCACCCGTGCCGGTGCAACGGTGGTCGGCCCCGTGCCGCTGCCGACGGAGAAGAACGTGGTCTGCGTGATCCGTTCTCCCCACAAGTACAAGGACAGCCGCGAGCACTTCGAGATGCGCACCCACAAGCGCCTCATCGACATCATCGACCCGACGCCCAAGGCCGTCGACTCGCTCATGCGCCTCGACCTGCCGGCCGACGTCAACATCGAGATCAAGCTCTAAGGAGGAGTGCCACCATGTCTGTCACTGTTTCCCCCACGCTGAAGACCAGCAAGGGCCTCCTCGGCACCAAGCTCGGAATGACCCAGGTCTGGGACGAGGACAACAAGCTCGTGCCGGTCACCGTCATCGAGATCAGCCCCAACGTCGTGACCCAGGTCCGCACGGAGGAGAAGGACGGCTACACCGCCGTCCAGCTCGCCGCCGGTGCGATCGACCCGCGCAAGGTGAACAAGCCCGCCGCCGGTCACTTCGACGCCGCGGGCGTCACCCCCCGCCGCCACCTCACCGAGGTCCGCACCTCCGACGCCGCCGACTACTCGGCCGGCCAGGAGCTGACCGTGGACGCCGTCTTCGAGGCCGGCACCAAGGTCGACGTCGTCGGCACCAGCAAGGGCAAGGGCTTCGCCGGTGTCATGAAGCGCCACAACTTCAAGGGCGTCTCGGCTTCGCACGGTTCGCACCGCAACCACCGCAAGCCCGGCTCCATCGGCGCCTCCTCGACCCCCAGCCGTGTCTTCAAGGGCATGCGCATGGCCGGTCGCATGGGTGGCGAGCGCGTCACCGTGCTCAACCTCAAGGTGCACTCCGTCGACGCCGAGAAGGGCCTGCTGCTCGTCAAGGGCGCCGTCCCCGGTGCCCGCGGTCGCCTCGTGTTCGTTCGCAACGCCGTGAAGGGAGCGTAGTTCCATGGCTACCTCTGTCGACATCATCGACGTCAAGGGCCAGAAGGCGGGCTCGGTCGAGCTCCCCGCCGCGCTCTTCGACGTCCAGACCAACATCCCCCTCATCCACCAGGTCGTCGTGGCCCAGCTCGCCGCGGCGCGCCAGGGAACCCACAAGACGAAGAACCGCGGTGAGGTCTCCGGAGCCGGTCGCAAGCCGTTCAAGCAGAAGGGAACCGGTCGCGCTCGTCAGGGCTCGATCCGCGCCCCGCACATGACCGGCGGTGGCGTGGTCCACGGACCGACCCCCCGCAGCTACGCGCAGCGCACCCCCAAGAAGATGATCGCCGCGGCTCTGCTCGGCGCTCTGTCGGACCGCGCACGCGGCGCCCGCATCCACGTGGTCGAGTCCCTCGCCCTCGGCGACACCCCCCGGACCAAGGACGTCCTCGTCCTGCTCGACGCCCTCTCGGTGTCGCGCAACGTCCTCGTGGTGCTCGAGCGCGACGACTACATCGCCGAGCTCTCGCTCCGCAACGTGCCGTTCGTGCACATCCTGCCGGCCGACCAGCTCAACGCGTACGACGTGCTCGTCTCCGACGACATCGTGTTCTCGAAGGGCGCGCTCGACGCGTTCATCGCGGCCAAGTCGGGCGTCGAGTCCAACAAGGAAGAGGTGAACGCATGAGCCAGTCCGCCGCGTTCAACAAGGACCCCCGCGACGTCATCATCTCCCCGGTGGTCTCGGAGAAGTCCTACGGACTGATCGACGAGGGCAAGTACACCTTCGTGGTCGACCCGCGTTCGAACAAGACCGAGATCAAGCTCGCCATCGAGAAGATCTTCGGCGTCGAGGTCGCGTCGATCAACACGCTGAACCGCCAGGGCAAGACCCGCCGCACGAAGTTCGGCACCGGCAAGCGCAAGGACACCAAGCGCGCGATCGTCACGCTGAAGTCCGGCTCCATCGACATCTTCACGAGCGTCGGCTGAGCCGAAGAAGCGTAGAGGAAACAGACAATGGCTATTCGTAAGTACAAGCCCACGACCCCCGGTCGCCGCGGCTCCAGCGTTGCCGACTTCGCCGAGATCACCCGCTCGACGCCCGAGAAGTCGCTCCTGCGCCCGCTGTCCAAGACCGGTGGCCGCAACAACTCCGGCCGCATCACGACGCGTCACATCGGTGGTGGCCACAAGCGCCAGTACCGCCTGATCGACTTCCGTCGCAACGACAAGGACGGCGTCAACGCCAAGGTCGCTCACATCGAGTACGACCCCAACCGCACGGCGCGCATCGCGCTGCTCCACTTCGTGGACGGCACCAAGCGCTACATCCTGGCCCCGAACAAGCTCTCCCAGGGCGACATCGTGGAGTCGGGCGCCGGAGCCGACATCAAGCCCGGCAACAACCTGCCGCTGCGCAACATCCCGACCGGTACGGTCATCCACGCCATCGAGATCAAGCCGGGAGGCGGCGCCAAGCTCGCCCGCTCGGCCGGCACCTCGGTCCGCCTCGTCGCCAAGGACGGCCCCTACGCGCAGCTCCGCCTGCCGTCGGGCGAGATCCGCAACGTCGACGCGCGCTGCCGCGCCACGATCGGCGAGGTCGGCAACGCCGAGCAGTCGAACATCAACTGGGGCAAGGCCGGCCGCATGCGCTGGAAGGGCGTCCGCCCGACCGTCCGCGGTGTCGCGATGAACCCGGTCGACCACCCGCACGGTGGTGGAGAGGGCAAGACCTCCGGTGGCCGCCACCCGGTCAGCCCGTGGGGTCAGTCCGAGGGACGCACCCGTCGCCCCAACAAGGAGAGCGACAAGCTCATCGTTCGCCGCCGCACCGCCGGTAAGAAGCGCAAGTAGGAGTTGTAGAAGATGCCTCGCAGTCTCAAGAAGGGCCCCTTCGTTGACGACCACCTGCTCCGCAAGGTGTTCACGGCCAACGAAGCCGGCAACAAGAACGTCATCAAGACCTGGTCGCGCCGTTCGATGATCATCCCGGCGATGCTGGGTCACACCATCGCGGTCCACGACGGTCGCAAGCACATCCCCGTGTTCGTGACCGAGACCATGGTCGGCCACAAGCTCGGCGAGTTCGCCCCCACTCGGACCTTCCGCGGTCACGAGAAGGACGACAAGAAGGGCCGTCGCCGCTGACGCGGCGACGAGAAGGAGGAGAGAAATGGTGGAGTCGATCGCACGCGTGCGACACATCCGCGTCACCCCCCAGAAGGCTCGCCGTGTCGTGAACCTGATCCGCGGGAAGCAGGCTCAGGAGGCACTGGCCATCCTGAAGTTCGCGCCGCAGGGTGCGTCCGAGCCCGTCTACAAGCTCGTCGCCTCGGCGATGGCCAACGCTCGCGTCAAGGCCGATGCCTCGAACGAGTACCTCGACGACCAGGACCTGATCGTGTCCCGCGCCTTCGTCGATGAGGGAACCACCCTCAAGCGATTCCAGCCCCGTGCTCAGGGTCGTGCCTTCCGCATCAACAAGCGCACCAGCCACATCACCGTCGTGCTGGCCACTCCTGAGGAGGGGACCAAGTAATGGGTCAGAAAGTAAACCCCTACGGTTTCCGTCTGGGAATCACCACCGACCACGTGTCGCGCTGGTTCTCCGACAGCACCAAGAAGGGCCAGCGGTACAGCGACTACCTCGCCGAGGACGTCAAGATCCGCCGACTCCTCGCCACGCAGCTCGACCGTGCGGGCGTCGCCCGCATCGAGATCGAGCGCACCCGTGACCGCGTCCGCGTCGACATCCACACCGCCCGCCCGGGCATCGTGATCGGTCGCCGCGGCGCCGAGGCCGAGCGCATCCGCGCCGACCTCGAGAAGCTCACGGGCAAGCAGATCCAGCTGAACATCCTCGAGGTCAAGAACCCCGAGGCCGAGGCTCAGCTGGTCGCCCAGGGCATCGCCGAGCAGCTCTCCGCCCGCGTGGCCTTCCGCCGCGCGATGCGCAAGGGCCTGCAGGGTGCTCAGCGCGCCGGCGCCAAGGGCGTCCGCATCCAGGTCTCCGGCCGCCTCGGCGGCGCCGAGATGAGCCGCTCGGAGTTCTACCGCGAGGGACGCGTGCCGCTGCACACCCTCCGCGCGAACATCGACTACGGCTTCTACGAGGCGAAGACCACCTTCGGCCGCATCGGCGTGAAGGTCTGGATCTACAAGGGCGACATCACCAACAAGGAGCTCGCCCGCGAGCAGGCGAACAGCAAGTCGTCGCGCCCCGAGCGCAGCGACCGTCCGCGCCGTGCACCCCGCCAGCAGAGCGAGGCGCCCGTCGCAGCAGGAGTTGAGGCATAACCATGTTGATTCCGCGTCGAGTCAAGCACCGCAAGCAGCACCACCCGGGCCGGTCCGGCCAGGCCACCGGTGGCACCAAGGTGTCGTTCGGTGAGTTCGGCATCCAGGCCCTCACCCCCGCCTACGTGACCAACCGTCAGATCGAGTCCGCTCGTATCGCGATGACGCGTCACATCAAGCGCGGCGGAAAGGTGTGGATCAACATCTACCCCGACCGTCCGCTCACCAAGAAGCCCGCCGAGACCCGCATGGGTTCCGGTAAGGGCTCGCCGGAGTGGTGGGTCGCGAACGTCAAGCCGGGTCGCGTCCTCTTCGAGGTCGCCGGCGTCGACGAGCAGCTCGCTCGCGAGGCCATGACCCGTGCCATCCACAAGCTGCCCCTCAAGGCACGCATCATCAAGCGCGAGGAGGGAGACGCGTAATGGCGATCGGATCCAAGGAGCTCGCCCCCGCCGAGCTCGACACCTACGAGGACGAGCGTCTCGTCACCGAGCTGAAGAAGGCCAAGGAGGAGCTGTTCAACCTCCGCTTCCAGTCGGCCACCGGTCAGCTGGACACCAACGGCCGCCTGCGTGCCGTCAAGCGCGACATCGCCCGCATCTACACGGTCATCCGTGAGCGCGAGCTGGGCATCCGCGCCACCCCCGCACCCGTCGAGGCTCCGGCCAAGGCGGAGAAGAAGCCGAAGACCAAGAAGGCCGCCAAGGCCGAGGTCGAGGCGACCGAGTCGAACGAGGAGGCCAAGTAATGGCAACCGTCAATGACAGCGCCGGCCACGAGTCGGCCGCCCACGACGTGAAGGAGGCGGGCGCTCGCGGATACCGCAAGACCCGTCGCGGCTACGTCACCAGCGACAAGATGGACAAGACCATCGTCGTCGAGGTCGAGGACCGGGTGAAGCACCCGCTGTACGGCAAGGTCATCCGCCGTACGTCCAAGGTCAAGGTCCACGACGAGCTGAACTCCGCCGGTATCGGCGACTCCGTCGTCATCAGCGAGACCCGTCCCCTCAGCGCCACCAAGCGCTGGCGCCTGGTCGAGATCCTCGAGAAGGCCAAGTAGGCCGCGGCCTACTTGAGTTAGCAGGAGAGACACATGCTTCAGCAAGAATCCCGAGTCAAGGTCGCCGACAACACCGGCGCCAAGATGCTCCTCACCATCCGCGTCCTCGGAGGCTCCGGCCGCCGCTACGCGGGCCTCGGTGACATCATCGTCGCCACCGTCAAGGACGCGATCCCCGGTGGCAACGTGAAGAAGGGCGACGTGGTCAAGGCCGTCATCGTCCGCACCATCAAGCAGACCCGTCGAGCCGACGGCTCGTACATCAAGTTCGACGAGAACGCCGCCGTCATCCTCAAGAACGACGGGGACCCCCGTGGCACCCGCATCTTCGGACCGGTCGGTCGCGAGCTCCGCGACAAGAAGTTCATGAAGATCGTCTCGCTGGCACCGGAGGTTATCTAGTCATGGCCAAGATCAAGAAGGGTGACCTCGTCCAGGTCATCTCGGGAGCTACCCAGGCCCGCGGCGGAGACCGCGGCAAGCAGGGCAAGGTCCTCGAGGTGCTGGTCGAGCGCAACCGCGTCGTCGTCGAGGGCGTGAACTTCGTCAAGAAGCACGTCCGCGTCGGCCAGACGCAGCGCGGCTCGAAGGAGGGGGGCATCGAGACCGTCGAGGCCTCGATCCACATCTCCAACGTCGCGCTCGTCGACCCGAAGACCAAGAAGCCGACCCGGGTCGGCCACCGCAACGTGGCCGTCACCAAGGACGGCGTGACCAAGACCGTTCGCGTGCGCTACGCGAAGGCGTCGGGTGAGGAACTGTAATGACTGACACCACCGCAGTGGCTGCGAAGGTTCAGCCGCGGCTCAAGGCCAAGTACCAGGCCGACATCATCCCCGCTCTCCAGGAGCAGTTCGGCTTCGGCAACGTCCACCAGGTCCCCGGCCTGGTCAAGGTCGTCGTCAACACCGGTGTCGGTGAGGCTGCCCGCGACGGCAAGATCATCGACGGCGCGGTCAAGGACCTCACCGCCATCACCGGTCAGAAGCCTCAGGTCACCAAGGCCCGCAAGTCCATCGCGCAGTTCAAGCTGCGCGAGGGCCAGGCCATCGGCGCTCACGTCACCCTCCGTGGCGACCGCGCCTGGGAGTTCCTGGACCGCCTGCTCTCGGTGGCGCTGCCCCGCATCCGCGACTTCCGCGGACTGTCGGACCGCCAGTTCGACGGCAACGGCAACTACACCTTCGGCATCACGGAGCAGTCGATCTTCCACGAGATCGACCAGGACCGCATCGACCGCGTCCGCGGCTTCGACGTGACCGTCGTGACCACCGCCAAGACCGACGACGAGGGCCGCGCGCTGCTCAAGCAGCTCGGCTTCCCGTTCAAGTCGGCGGACAACGCGTAAGCAGCAAGCCTCGAGGCCGGGGGACGGTGAGAACCGCCCTCCGGCCTCGTCGTGCGTCCGCCGCCGGACCGGTCCGCCCGGAGCCGGCGGCGGGAGCCATGCGGGATCTCCGGATCCCGTGCACGATCGGCCCTCGACCGCAGGACCTCGGCCATGTAGCATGGCTCGTTGGCCTGCGTTCGCGCGGCCGCATGGGCGTCGACGTCGTCGGCGCCGTCCCACACCACAGGTCGTCACTCTTGTAAAGGGTGCCGAAACCAGGCGAGAAAGGCACCATCAGCCATGACCATGACTGATCCGGTCGCAGATCTGCTGACCAGAATCCGTAACGCGAACTCCGCGCACCACGACTCCATCACCCTCCCGGGCTCGAAGCTCAAGGCGAACATCGCCGAGATCCTCAAGACCGAGGGCTACATCGCCGACTGGAAGGTCGAGGAGGCGCGCGTCGGCACGACGCTCTCCATCTCCCTCAAGTACGGCCCGAACCGCGAGCGCTCGATCGCCGGCATCAAGCGGGTCTCGAAGCCCGGACTCCGCGTGTACGCGAAGTCGGCCGAGATCCCCACCGTGCTCGGCGGCCTCGGCGTCGCCATCCTGTCCACCTCGAGCGGTCTGCTGACCGACCGCCAGGCCGAGAAGAAGGGCGTGGGTGGGGAAGTCCTCGCCTACGTGTGGTAACCCCTCATGTCGCGTATTGGAAGACTCCCCATCGAGATCCCGGCGGGCGTCGACGTCTCCGTCGCCGGATCCGCTGTGACCGTCAAGGGCCCCAAGGGCGAGCTGACCGTCTCGGTCGCCAGCCCCATCCAGGTGTCCGTCGAGAACGGCCAGGTGCTGGTCTCGCGTCCCGATGACGAGCGCGAGTCGCGCTCGCTCCACGGCCTCACCCGCACGCTCATCGCGAACGACATCATCGGTGTCACGCAGGGCTACTCCAAGGGCCTCGAGGTCGTCGGAACCGGTTACCGCGTGCTGGCGAAGGGCTCGGACATCGAGTTCGCGCTCGGCTTCTCGCACCCGGTCGTCGTCACTCCGCCCGCGGGCATCTCGTTCACGGTCGAGGGCAACAACAAGCTCACCGTGCACGGCATCTCGAAGCAGGCCGTCGGTGAGGTGGCCGCCAACATTCGTAAGATCCGCAAGCCCGAGCCCTACAAGGGCAAGGGCGTGCGCTACGCCGGCGAGGTCGTTCGCCGCAAGGCCGGAAAGAGCGGTAAGTGATCATGGGACTCGGAACCAGAGGAAAGAGCAAGTCCGCTGCGCGCGGTCGTCGTCACGACCGTCTGCGCAAGAAGGTCGTCGGATCCGCCGAGCGCCCCCGCCTCGTCGTCAACCGCTCGGCCCGCCACGTCTTCGTGCAGGTCGTCGACGACGCTCAGGGCCGCACCCTCGCGTCGGCGTCGACCCTCGAGGCCGACCTGCGCGTGTTCGACGGCGACAAGACCGCCAAGGCGCGCAAGGTCGGCGAGCTCGTCGCCGAGCGCGCCAAGAACGCCGGTGTCGAGGCGGTCGTCTTCGACCGCGGAGGCAACAAGTACGCCGGTCGCGTCGCCGCGATCGCCGATGGAGCACGAGAGGCAGGGCTCAACCTGTGAGCGCCGCAGAGAACAAGGAACCCGAGGTCGCCGCTGTGTCGGAGGCCCCCGTCGAGACCGCTGCGTCCACGCAGCCGCAGCAGGAGGCTCGTGAGCCCCGCCGCGGCGGCCGCGACCGCAACCAGGGTGGCCGCGACCGCGGTGGCCGTGACGCCGAGAAGAGCCAGTTCCTCGAGCGCGTCGTGACCATCAACCGCGTGTCGAAGGTCGTCAAGGGCGGTCGTCGCTTCAGCTTCACCGCGCTCGTGGTCGTCGGAGACGGCAACGGACTGGTGGGCGTCGGCTACGGCAAGGCCCGCGAGGTCCCGACCGCCATCTCCAAGGGCGTCGAAGAGGCGAAGAAGAACTTCTTCCGCGTCCCCCGCGTCGCCTCGACCATCCCGCACCCCGTCCAGGGTGAGGCCGCCGCCGGTGTGGTGCTCCTGCGCCCCGCCGCCGCGGGTACCGGTGTCATCGCCGGCGGTCCCGTCCGCGCCGTCCTCGAGTGCGCCGGCATCCACGACGTCCTGAGCAAGTCGCTCGGCTCGTCGAACACCATCAACATCGTCCACGCGACCGTCGAGGCTCTGAAGCAGCTCGAGGAGCCGCGCGCCGTCGCCGCCCGTCGTGGTCTCGACTTCGACCAGGTCGCGCCGGCACGTCTCGTCCGTGCCGAGGCCGACGCCCTCGCCGCCGCGTCCAACGCGAAGGCAGGTGCCTGATGGCCCAGCTCAAGGTGACCCAGATCAAGTCGAAGGTCAGCGAGAAGCAGTACCAGCGCGACACGCTGCGCTCGCTCGGCCTCAGGAAGATCGGTCAGAGCGTCGTCCGCGAGGACAACGCCCAGAACCGCGGATACGTGAAGACCGTCGCCCACCTGGTGAAGGTCGAGGAGATTGACTAATGGCTGAGACGAAGAAGGCCGCCGCCGCGGAGTCCACGACTCCCGCGCAGGCGACCACCACGAAGGGCGCGGCGGCGCCGGCGACCAAGGAGCACGTGCTCAAGGTCCACCACCTCCGCCCCGCTGCCGGAGCCAAGAAGGCCAAGACCCGCGTGGGTCGCGGTGAGGGCTCCAAGGGAAAGACCGCCGGTCGCGGCACCAAGGGCACCAAGGCCCGCTACCAGGTGCGCGTCGGCTTCGAGGGTGGGCAGATGCCGCTGCACATGCGCACCCCGAAGCTCCGCGGCTTCAAGAACCCGTTCCGGGTCGAGTACCAGGTCGTGAACCTGTCCGCTCTCGCGGAGCTCTACCCCCAGGGCGGCGACGTCACCATCGGCGACCTGGTCGCCAAGGGTGCTGTCCGCAAGAACGAGAAGGTCAAAGTCCTCGGGGACGGCGACATTGCGGTTAAGCTGAACGTCGCGGTCGACAAGGTCTCCAGCTCTGCCGAGCAGAAGATCGTCGCTGCGGGCGGATCCATCAAGTAGCACCAGCAGCTTGTCGGTCGAGCTTGCCACGCCGACTCCCTCCGGGAGCGCGTGGCAAGCTCGACCTGTATCCCGCACCACAGAATTGAGCAGGAGACCTTAGGTAGTGTTTGGCGCCGTTGCGCGGATCTTCCGCACCCCCGACCTCCGCCGCAAGATCGGCTTCACTCTCGCGATCGTGGCGATCTTCCGGCTGGGATCCTTCATCCCTGCTCCATTCGTCGACTTCAGCGCCGTGCAGGCCTGTCTCGCCGGCAACCAGGGCACCTCGGGTCTCTACGAGCTCGTGAACCTCTTCAGCGGTGGAGCACTGCTCCAGCTGTCGATCTTCGCGCTCGGGATCATGCCCTACATCACGGCGTCGATCATCGTGCAGCTGCTGCGCGTGGTCATCCCTCACTTCGAGACGCTGTACAAGGAAGGGCAGTCCGGTCAGGGCAAGCTCACCCAGTACACGCGGTACCTCACCATCGCGCTCGGCGTCCTCCAGTCGACGACGCTGATCACCGTCGCCCGCTCGGGAGCCCTCTTCGGCAACTCCGGCGTGCCGGAGTGCTCGGCGCTCATCATCACCGACGAGTGGTACTCCATCCTCCTCATGGTCGTCACCATGACCGCGGGCACCGGAATCATCATGTGGATGGGCGAGCTCATCACCGAGCGCGGCATCGGCAACGGCATGTCGCTGCTGATCTTCACCTCGATCGCCGCCCAGTTCCCCACCTCGCTCTGGTCGATCGCGCAGTCGCGCGGCTTCGAGACCTTCCTCCTCGTCCTCGGCGTGGGCCTCGTGCTCGTGGTCGCCGTGGTCTTCGTGGAGCAGTCCCAGCGGCGGATCCCCGTGCAGTACGCCAAGCGGATGGTCGGCCGCCGCACCTACGGCGGCAACAACACCTACATCCCGATCAAGGTCAACATGGCCGGCGTCGTGCCCGTCATCTTCGCCTCGTCGCTCCTGTACCTGCCCGCGCTCATCGCGCAGTTCAACCAGCCCGCCGCGGGCCAGGAGGCACCGGTCTGGGTCACCTGGATCACGAACTACCTCACCAAGGGCGATCACCCGCTCTACATGGCGCTGTACTTCCTCCTGATCGTGGGCTTCACCTACTTCTACGTCGCGATCACCTTCAACCCGGACGAGGTCGCCGACAACATGAAGCGCTACGGCGGCTTCATCCCCGGCATCCGCGCCGGCCGCCCGACCGCCGAGTACCTCAACTACGTGCTCACCCGCGTGACGCTCCCCGGATCGGTCTACCTCGGCCTCATCGCGCTCGTGCCCCTCGTGGCCCTCGCGCTGGTCGGGGCGAACCAGAACTTCCCCTTCGGCGGCACGTCCATCCTGATCATCGTCGGAGTCGGCCTGGAGACGGTGAAGCAGATCGACTCCCAGCTGCAGCAGCGCCACTACGAAGGACTCCTCCGATGACGTCGCACCCGATCGGCTTCCGTCTCCTGCTGATCGGCCCTCCCGGCGCAGGCAAGGGGACCCAGGCCGCTCGACTGAGCGACATCCTCCGGGTGCCCGCCATCTCGACCGGGGACATCTTCCGCGCGAACGTCGCCAACGAGACCGAGCTCGGCCTCCAGGCGAAGGCCTACCTCGACGCCGGCCGCTACGTGCCGGACGAGCTGACCAACGCGATCGTGCACGACCGCCTCCAGGAGGCGGACGCGTCGACCGGGTTCCTGCTGGACGGCTACCCGCGCACCACGGAGCAGGTCGACGAGCTCGACCGCATCCTCGCCGCGGACGACAACCGGCTCGACGCGGTCGTCCAGCTGACGGCCGATCCCGACGAGGTCGTCGGCCGCCTGCTCAAGCGCTCGCTCGAGCAGGGGCGCAGCGACGACACCGAGGACGTCATCCGGCGCCGACTCGCGCTCTACGAGGAGCAGACCGCGCCGCTCATCGACGTGTACGCGGCCCGCGGGCTCGTGGTCGTGGTCGACGGACTCGGGCCGGTCGACGAGGTGACCGAGCGGATCGTCGTCGCCCTCGAGGGCCACCGGGTGGGCCGCCTCGACACCCCGGCCGCCTGAGCCGTGGCGTTCCGCTCCTCGCTCTACAAGACGCCCGCCCAGCTGCGGTCGATGCTCGCTCCGGGCCTCGCGACGGCCGCGTCGCTCGACGCGGTCCGCGCGGCGATCCGACCGGGGGTCACCACGCTCGAGCTCGACGCGATCGCCGAGGCGGCGATCGTCGAGCTCGGCGGCCACTCGAACTTCCAGCTCGTCCCGGGCTACCGGCACACGATCTGCTCCTCGGTCAACGACGAGGTCGTCCACGGAATCCCTGGCGGGCGCGTGCTCGAGCCGGGCGACCTGGTCTCCATCGACAGCGGCGCCGAGATCGACGGCTGGAACGGCGACTCCGCGATGACGGTCGTCCTGCCCGATCCCTCCCGCCCCGAGGAGGTCGCGGCGCGCGCCGAGCTCTCGCGGGTGACCGAGGGATCCCTCTGGCGGGGGATCGCCGCCCTCGCCTCCGCCCGCCATCTCAACGAGGTCGGCGCGGCGATCGAGGAGTACATCGAGGACGAGGCCGAGCGCTCGGGCCGCGTCTACGGCATCCTGACCGACTACATCGGCCACGGCATCGGGCGCACCATGCACGAGGCTCCGCCGGTCTTCAACTACCGGGTGCGCCAGCGCGGCCCCGAGGTGAAGCCGGGGCTCGTCGTCGCGATCGAGCCGATGGTCACCGCGGGCAGTGCCGAGACGTTCGTCCGCGAGGACGAGTGGACGGTCGCGACCGAGGACAGCAGCATGGCCGCCCACTGGGAGCACTCCGTCGCCGTGCACCACGACGGCATCTGGGTCACCACGCTCGCCGACGGCGGCGCGGCCGGCCTCGCCCCCTACGGGATCGTGCCGACGCCCTTCGCCTGAGGCGTGCGGCGCCTGCTTCTGCCGGGTGCGCGGCCTCCGCGCGGTCTCGTGCCCACCGGATCGGCGCCGACGCGCGTCCGGCGGTGATGATGCGACCCAGTGAGGGTCGCCGGCGCGTGACACGGTCTTCCGCGGCGAGGGCGGTCCACCGGACCGCCCGGCTGCCGCCTCGGAGGAGCCGGTGCGGGTGATCGACAGTCAGCTGTCGATCACCCGCACCAGCTCCTCGATGAAGCCGCCGAAGTCCGTCGAGCGCCGGATGAGGCGCTGCACCTCCGCCCGGTCGGCGAACACCTCGACGAACTGGTCGAACACCGACTGGAAGGTGCTGCGGCCGGCCGAGGCGAACGCGATCATCGCGATCACGTTCACCCGCTGCTCGCCCCACTCCATCGCCGTGTCGTTCACGACGATCGCTATGGAGGTGCGGCGGGCGCTCATCGCCATCGCGTGCGGGACCGCGAGGTTGTCGGTGAAGGCCGTGGAGCTCATCCGCTCGCGCTCGATGGCGCCGTCGACGTAGTCCTCGTCGATGATGCCGCCGGCGATCATCCGCTCGCCCAGCATCCGGATCATCGCCGCCTCGTCGCGCGCGTGCACGTTGCGGAAGAACAGCTCCTCGTCGAAGAACTGGAGCAGCTCGTCCTTGATCTGCGCGCGGCGGCGGTGCCGGCGGACGCGGGCGATCGCCCGGCGCACCGTCTCGACGTCGTGGTCGGTGAGGAACGGCTGCACGACCACGACGTCGTCGGACGCGGGACGCTCGTCGATCGTGGTGATCACGAGGTCGGCGGTGAGCCGGTCCCAGTCGACGTCGCTCCGCGTGATCAGCGAGCGCACCTCCACCTCGGTTCCGAGCGAGCGCTCGACGCGCAGACGCAGCATGTGCGCGAGGTCGTAGTAGTTGGGGCAGACGATCACGCAGGACAGCCGCTCCTCCCGCCGCGACACCCGCTCGAGGAACGAGCCGACGTGGAGGGCGATGTAGGCGATCTCGTCCTCGTTGACCACGATGCCCCTCCGGCGCTGCAGCCCGCTCGCCAGGAACACCGCGATCTCGTACGTCATCGGGTAGCTGGTCTTGATCGAGCGCGTCAGCGGATTGCGGGAGTAGCCGCCCTCGGAGGCCCGGGCGATCAGGTTCCGCACGTGCAGGGCGAGGCGGACGATGAAGCCCTCGTCGTCGAGGTCGACCAGGTACTCGCGGTTCACATCGGCGACGAGATCGCGGACGACGGCGAGGTCCTCCGGGTCGAGGTAGTTCTCGACCACGGTGGCGACCGGCTCGTTCTGCCCGGGCGTCGCCACCCGCGTCGTCATCAGGATCGCGAGCTGGGCGAGCTCGGCGTCGGTCAGGCGCGTCGCGAAGTGCCGCTCGACCAGCTCCGCCAGCAGGGCGGCGAGCTCGCCGTGGATCGCGGGGGAGGGGCGGGAGCCGGAGGAGTCCCCGATGCCGCGGGCGACCCGGTCGACGGCGATCGCGATGTGGAGGAGGACGCTGTTCACGCCGTAGTCGTTGATGTAGTAGCCGCGGGTCTCGAGCTCGACCAGCAGCTCGGTCTTGAACGCGCCGAGCCCGGGGGAGGCGAACTCGCGCTGGACGTCGTCGAGGGTGAAGACCCCCTGCGCGCTCTCGTCGCGGAACATGCGGGAGATCAGGCGGCGGCGGGCCTCCTCGCTGCCCTCGAGGCGCACCGACGGGCCGCGGCGGACCAGTCCGAGGCCGGCCTCGTCGGCGAGGGACTTCACCCGGCGCAGGTCGGCGTCGACCGTCGACTCACTCACCGACAGCGCCTCGGCGAGGGCGAAGACGTCCAGGCCCTCGTCGGAGTCGACCAGACGGCGGACGATGCTGTACAGCCGGTCGCGCGGGGTGTCGGGCTCGACGTCGCGGCTGCGCTGCGCCTCCAGGTACGCCGCGTACGCCTCGCGCGCGAGCCGGTAGCCGTTCGCGGAGGACTCGACCGGCTCCAGCGGGGCCGCCTGCGCCTTCACCGCGGTGACGTAGCTCCGGACGCTGCGGGTGGTGACGCCGAGCCTGTCGGCGAGCTCGTGCGCCGTCACCCAGCCGTCGGCGCGGGAGAGGTACTCCAGCAGTCGTTCGCGGTTGTCAGGCATCAGGCTCCAGGCGTGCGGTCGGGGCGGGCGCCGGGAGCGCCACGACCGTGCCGCGGGCCCGCAGGACGCGGGCGACGAGTCGTACGTTCCGCCAGTCAATCACCCCGGCGACGCGCCCGGGAGTCCCCGCGCCGCGGGCGGAAGGGGCCGTCTTCCGCCCCCGCGGAAGATTGTCTGCTGGAGGGTGCCGCCCCTCCGAGGGGATGCTTGGATGAATCACGACCCGGACGCGAGGAGGCGAACGAGGTGCGGAAGATCCTGATCGTCTGCGGTGCAGGCGCGTCGAGCACGTTCCTGGCCCACCGGCTGCGAGCGGGCGCGAAGGAGCGCGGCATGGATGCCGTGTTCCGCTCCGAGACCCTCACCGGTCTCGACCACTCCCTCCCCGAGGCCGACGTCCTCCTCGTGGGGCCGCACCTCGAGTCGCAGTTCGACGGACTCCGCCACCGTGCGGAGCTCGTGGGAGCCGCGGCCGCCCTCCTCCCGCCCGATGTCTTCGGAGCGCACGGTGCCGATGCCGTGCTCGAGACCCTTCCCGTCCTCTTCGCCGCTCGCGCGGTCGTCGCGGGCGCGGACGGGGACTCCTCCACCCGCCCGGTCCGTCCGGGCGAGCCCGACTCCGGGCACCACTGATGCAGTCGCGACTGCAGGATCAAGGAGAAACGTTCATGGTCGAGCGCACCGTGCAGGTTGCATCGTCGAAGGGCCTCCACGCCCGCCCCGCCTCGCTGTTCAGCCAGGCCGCGGCGAAGTCGGGTCAGAAGGTCCTCGTCGCCAAGGGCGACGCGACCCCGGTCAACGCCGCGTCGATCCTCGGGATCATCTCGCTCGGCATCGAGCACGGCGACGAGCTCACCGTCACCGTCGAGGGCGACAACGAGCAGGCCGTGCTCGAGGAGCTCGCGACCTTCCTCACCACCGACCACGATGCGTGACGCGTAGCGTCACGAACGGCGGCCAGCCCCGGCGCACACGGCGCCGGTAGCCGCGGCAGCCCATGGAGCGTGACGGCGACCCTCACTGGGTCGCACGAGGCGCCTGCGAGACCCGCTCCCGCTCTCTCCAGGCCCCTCGCCCCCGCCCCCCGGCCGCCTGGAGCCTGATGCCTGACAACCGCGAACGACTGCTGGAGTACCTC
>NZ_PSUG01000106.1:0-728 GCF_002931755.1 Rathayibacter sp. AY2B3
ATGCGTCGATGCGCGCCAGTCGCGAGACGACGGAAGGGACGACGCCGCTGGCGGAACGGTCGGCAGCTCGGCGACCGCATCGGCGGCGGACCGATGCGCTCAGGCAGCGGTCTCGGGCCCGTTCCTGATCGCCCGCCCCTCCGCTTCCGACCCTTTCGCCCCGTTCCGGAGCACTTCCCCGCACCGGTCTGGGCCCCCGGTGGGAAGGCTCCCAGGTTCCTCGCGCTCGCCGGCGGACCGGTGCCAGCGTGGAGGAACCGAGAAGCAGAAGGAGAAACGATCATGACTCTTCGACGAACTCTTGCCACCCTCGCCCTCACGGGCGCCATCGCCTCCGTCGGCGTCGTCGCCGTCGCGACACCCGCCTCCGCGGCCGAGGTCGCGAACGGCCAGTACGTCAACACCGCGAGCTACGCGTGCGGAGCCCAGGAGGTGGCCACCGGCGCCACCCTCGGACCCGAGGGCGTCCTGCGCCAGCGCGCTCTCGTCTTCCGCAACTGCGGGTCGAGCACCGTCGAGCGCAAGGCCGACATTATCGCCGACTTCGACGGCAGCTGCTACTCCGTCGCGCCGGGCAAGGCCCGAGTCCTCGACGCGCTGTTCGTGGCCGCCGGACGCAACACCTACCGCGCGTCCAAAGCCTGCTGAGGTCGCGTGTCGCCGGAGGGGCGGGTCGGGGACACCCCCGCCCCGCCCCTCCGGGCGTCCGGAGCGACCACGCATACTCC
>NZ_PSUG01000107.1:0-600 GCF_002931755.1 Rathayibacter sp. AY2B3
AAAAGTCCCACAACCCCGGCCATGCAACCCCTGCCGGGTATCACACATGACTCGGTTTAGCCTCTTCCGCGTTCGCTCGCCACTACTGACGGAATCACTGTTGTTTTCTCTTCCTGTGGGTACTGAGATGTTTCACTTCCCCACGTTCCCTCTACCCGCCCTATATATTCAGGCGGGAGTCACCAGGTCACCACAAGGGGCCTGGCGGGGTTTCCCCATTCGGAAATCCTCGGATCACAGCTCGTTTATCAGCTCCCCGAGGCTTATCGCAGATTACGACGTCCTTCTTCGGCTCCAGATGCCAAGGCATTCACCGTTTGCTCTTATGAACTTGCTAATCACATGAGTTAAGAAACTACAACTCGAAAAGTTGCAGATCCAATGATTTGCATGACCACAGCCCGAAAGCCGCGCCATGCGAATCTTGTCGATCCACGACCGAAGCCGTGAATCTAAGATGCTCGCGTCCACTGTGTAGTTCTCAAAATACGGGCGGTATCCCTCTCCCACACACCCAGGCGTGAGAAAAGGATCCGGAGAGTCGACCCCGCCACCCGAAGGCAGCCGGCCCGGTCCCTCAGGACCCAACAGCGTGCATGT
>NZ_PSUG01000108.1:0-573 GCF_002931755.1 Rathayibacter sp. AY2B3
CTCCGTGCGCGGACCCTCGAAGAAGCCGATCAGCACGCTTCCGCCCGGTCGGAGGTGCGCGGCGAGCGCCGCGACCGCGCCGGGCAGCTCCGCCGGCCGGAGGTGGATGAGCGAGTACCACGCGAGAACGCCCCCGAGGCAGTCGACGTCGAGCTCGAGCGCCGAGCCGAGCCGGAACGGGACGTCCGGGAACCGCGCCCGCGCCAGCGC
This sequence comes from Rathayibacter sp. AY2B3, assembly GCF_002931755.1. Classification (NCBI taxonomy): domain Bacteria; kingdom Bacillati; phylum Actinomycetota; class Actinomycetes; order Micrococcales; family Microbacteriaceae; genus Rathayibacter; species Rathayibacter sp. AY2B3. Next base: position 211 of record NZ_PSUG01000108.1, read on the forward strand.
GACGAACTCCGGCACCGGGTCGACGCCGATCGCGGCGGCTCCGCGGCGCTGGAGGAACTCCGTCCAGTGCCCGGGCCCGCAGCCCACGTCGGCGACCGTGCCCTCCAGCCCGTCGGCCCACGACCCGATCAGCTCACGGTCGGCCGCGGGCCCCGCGTCGACCGATCCGAGCAGCGCCGCGTACTCCTCCGCCCGCGCGCCGTACGCGTCCCGCACCTCGTCCATCCGGCGAGCGTAGGCCGCCCGGGAGCGGCGCGCACCGGGCAGTCGGAGGCGCGTGGCACGTTCCGCGGTGCCGTTGGCGCGGCTCGGGCGGCGCGGTCCAGTGGCGCGTTCTGACGTCCGAGCGCGCCTGCCCCGTGA